>JAGRAA010000464.1 GCA_020435185.1 Bdellovibrionales bacterium
CTATCATCTGTACAAGTCGATCCCATCAACTCAGAAAGCCTTACCGGCGCCAAAGGGTCTGTTTCAGGTCCACTCGATTCAGTCGCTCCAGATGGCCAGTTTTGCCCATACCAAGGTCCAATTCGACCTCCAAAAGGTTTCGCAAACCCTCTTGCCGTTAGCTGAAGCCTTGGACCGAAGGGAAAAAATATTTGCCGAGGGGCTGTTTTCGCCTGCACGCCAAAGTAAACCATATACCAAGGGTTTTTTTCTACTCCTAAAGACATTTTCAAATCACTATTTTCTACCGGAGCAAATTGAGCAAACTGCTTTAATAAGTTTAACTCCTCTTGCAACTGTCCATTTCCCCCTAAAAAATTAAAAGCCGAAGGCCCACGCTCAGGGAGCCCAGTGGCAGAACTTCCTGTGATTAGCGGCGACTTAGGGTACGCATTACAACCATCTCCAGATTCTACATCCGAGTACAACAATGTAGGATCAATTCTTATGGGAACCAACCATTCTTTCGCATCATTTAAACCCGTAACCTCTTTTGACATAGAGTTTATAAAGTCCCATTGCACTTGCTCAGATGATCCTCCTGCAGGATCATCTCCGCTCCCTCGATTTTGAAAGGTTAAATTTTTAAAAAGTGTCTTTTTAACTCCTAACGAAACAGGAGACCCTGACAGCTCCACAAAATCTTTTTGCATCAAATTATTTCCCAGGGCCCATATAATCTTTTTTCTGTTGGCTTGATCATACCTAAAAGAAGTTAGTGCTCTCATGGCGAACATCCAATTGCGTCCTCCATGATCCGAACAGGCCGCATTATAGGCAGCAATCAAAGCTCTATTCGCCGAAGCGATTGCTCCAATGTTAATTGCACCCGGAAAGACCACATTAACTCTAGGAAGGGGAGGGATCGTATTAAAGGTTTTCTTACAAAGATTTTGATTATCTGGACCCTCTACCCAAAAAGGCCTTGAAGTAATGCAAATCGCCGGCACATCACTCCAAGGAGCCTCCGTCATATCCCCAGACCTCAAGGGAGAGCGGCTTCCAGCATCATCCACCCCTGTGGTTCCTAAAACCCGAGAGCGAAAAGTTAATAACTTAAAACCCTGTCTAATTTGGTAATTAGAGTGGGCAATGGCATTTAATACCTCAGCCTGTTTTTGTGCCCCGTAATAGGCCGCTAAATCTACAGAGTTTTGCAAGTTGATTTTATCGTGAATCACCAAAGAAACATTAATCACCATGGCGAAAAACATAAATAGCACTTGGAAGATCAAAATCATGAAAATAGCCATCTGACCTTGAGAATTCCATAAAATTCTTAAAAAATTTCGTTTTATTTTTTTTGCCATATAAATCCGTTATGGCCTACAATAACGACTATGTTTTTATTTAAGCCACACAAATATTCTAGCAAATTCAATGTTGTCTTTCTAATTCTTTTCTGTGTTTTTTCACAATCTGCTTTCTCGAAGACAGATATTATTTTCGAAGGGTATTACAAAATATTACTTGGACAGTCTCATGTGGGATATACCATCCAACAATATAGCTACGATCAAAAAACCAAACAGTTTCATACCGCCTATTATATCAAAACAAATGTCGTTGGTGGAGGCACAACAGAAGGACTAAAGGCTACCTCTACCAACACCTTTCAACCCATTAGTTATAAATACACTTCGCAAATTGGGCAAAACCTCTCAAGTATTGATGCCAAGTTTGAATTAGATAAAAAAAATAAACTCAAACAATTTATGACCAAATCAGATGGTAAAAGTGCAAAACCCTTGAATAAAGTTCTTCCTAAAGGCACCTTCCTGTCTTCTTTTCAAACTTATTTGATGCTGCAAAAATCTTTTAAGGTCGGGACTCGCTTTCAATATTCAGCCATTGCAGAAGAGGATGGCGAGGTTTATACCGGACAAGTTTACGTGAAGGAAAAAGTAGATTATAAGGGACAAAACGTCTATAGAATCTTAAATGAATTTAAAGGCGCCAAGTATGTTAGCTTAATGAACGACAAGGGTGAGGTATTAAAAACCGACTCTGTATTGCAAAACTTGTCTACCGAACTTGTCGAAACCCCCGCAGAGGCGACCAAGGGGTATAAGCTAGATGTTTCTGCCATTAAATATCTTTTTGGCTCTCTCCCAAGAG
>JAGRAA010000465.1 GCA_020435185.1 Bdellovibrionales bacterium
GCTAAAACGTAATTCTTTACTCATAATAACTCCTTAATTAATTTAAAATTCCTAAAACGTCTTCTTCTCGCATCATCAAGAACTCATCACTTCCAAGTTTAAGTTCTGTTCCTGCATATTTACCAAATAAAACTTTATCTCCCACCTTTACCTCAAGGGCCACCGTCTTACCGTCTTCAGTCAATCGACCGTTACCAGTAGCAACAATTTCTCCCTTTTGTGGTTTTTCTTTAGCAGTATCCGGAATGATAATTCCTCCAGCAGTAGTTTCTTCTTCAGCCATTCTCTTTACTAAAATTCGATCATGTAAAGGGCGAACGCCTAGGCTCTTATTAGACATGTAGCAACCTCCTTCGGTCAGTTAAGTGTCAAATATCAATTATTAATTTAAAGTATCAATTTAAATCTATATAATTTAATCCTGATGAATATGGAACTCTTAGAAATTAAGTCAAGGTAAGAAAAAAAATATTCTTCTGTTTTTTATCCCCCTCTTCAAATCTTAATATTTTTCAAATAAATACAGGTGGTTATAGAACGCTAGCCGTTTAATAATTTAATATAGATTGGGTCATCCCCGTGTTTTCGGCGCGCTCGCCTCCACCCAACCCAGCGGCACCGCCTTGACGCTGGATATAAAGAAGCAGTTCAACGATTTCTTCTTCAGAAAGCTTTGCCGCGAGCAGCTTAAGCTTTTCTTTGTTTTTTCCCAAATGACTGACATAAACCGCTAAGTAATCTTCAAAACTCAGTTCTTCAGCTATTTCTAAATCTTTTTCCAATTGTTTTAAATACCCCTCGGTCCTTTTGATTCGGCTCGCCTTTTCCTCTAAGGATACTGCAGAAAGATTGATCTTCTCTTTGGTCACAGGGTCGACTGTTTCCAATACGCTTCCTTTCTTTACAAAATAAAGCCAATTTTTAATCCTAGCGATAGCATTTCTATTGATAATCACCTGCTCATTCTTCCAAGAATTAAAACTAATTAAAGAAGAGCCTTCAAATTCAACGACCTCACTAGCTTTCGGCTTATTCGCCAAAGCTTCGAAGCTTAAAAAAATAAAAAAGGTTAATAGCAATATACGTTTTTTCATCATTCCTCTTTTTAGAAACCTTATCCTGGCCATAAAGATCCAAAAATCATGCCAGGCTCAAACCTGCCGTAGCTGAGACTGCACGCACATATTATCGAATTTTTTTCATGATCTTAGACTAAAAATGTCTTATAACAAGGCTGTTTATAATAATTACAGGTGCAAATTTTTATGATCTTATGGGTTGGATTTAGTGTAGCGGCAGTTACTGCTTTGACTTTTATCATTCTTTATTTAAAAGAGCGTGAAAAATATATTCGTTCTTCAACAGAATTTAATTCATTGGCCCAATCTCATAAAGAATTAGAAAGTCTGTCTCAGCAATTAGAAAAAGTCATATCTAACAACTTTAAAGTCGTAGCCTCTGAAGTTTTAGAGGGAAACTCTAAACAATTTTTTCAATTAGCTAAAATGTCCTTTGATCAACAATCTCAAGAAAATAAAAATTTATTAGAAAAAAAAGAATTAAAAATTTCCGCTCTTGTTGACCCCCTGAAAAAATCTTTAGAAGAATATGCTCATCAGATTTCTTATATTGAAAAGCAAAGACTTGTAGACAATAAATCGATTGAAATGGAACTGAAAAAGGTATTCGAATCCAACCAAATTCTGAGCAGCGAAACGAATGCTTTAAAGAACGCTCTAAAAAAACCTCATATTCGAGGCCGATGGGGAGAAGTTCAGCTAAAAAATTGTATCGAGCTTGCTGGAATGTCTGAATACTGCGATGTTAGTTTTCAGGATCAACATACCGGAGACGATGGACAAAGGTTGATTCCAGACATGACGGTCAAAATGCCTGGAGGCCACACCGTTGTTGTTGACGCTAAGACACCACTAGATGCCTTTTTGTCTTCATTAGAAGCTACCACAGAAGAAGAGCGGCTTATTGAACTTTCTCGCCATGGAAGACACGTAAAAGATCACGTCAAAAACTTATCCTCTAAAGCCTATGCCGAATCGATCCCTGGATCCGCTGACTTTACCGTATTGTTTTTACCAAACGAGTCGTTTCTTTATGCTGCTCTAGAAGTTGAACCTGAAATAGTAGAGTTCGCATTAGAAAAAAAGATACTCATTGCTACACCGCCAACTCTTATTGGCTTACTTAAGGTTATAAGGTTTGGCTGGAATGAAGAAAAGCTCGCTGAAAACGCACAAAAGATTTCAATGGCAGGACAGGAGCTTCATAAGAGAATTTGCGACTTCCTCGATGCCTACGCCAATATGGGCAAACACCTGGAAAAGGCGCAAGAAGAATACAATAAAGGTTACAAACGTCTAGAGAGCAGAGTTCTCGTTCAAGCAAAAAAACTTGAAACCCTTGGGGCTAAAAGCAACAAAAGTTTACCTGAGGCTTCCGTTTAGACGAGTAAGAAAATTTTATCATTTATTAACAAAGTGTAGCTTTTTTGTATCATCCTCAAGTATCCTCTCGTCAGGCAAATTGAGGTTGAACTGTTTAAGTTCTAAGTTAAAAACTTAAGTCTGTTTTTCCATTTTTAAAATTTAAATAGATACATGGAGCAATCTTGCAAAAACTAAGTTCCTTATTTTTTGTGTTTATAGTGTTAAGCAGCCACTTTTCACACGCATTAGTTTTACACCCCATAGAATTAATTCCTGGAGATGTAAAAAAAGTAGGCTGTCCTTTAAAAACCAATGCTCAAGGTTTTTCTGCCAGTAATGTAACAGAAGCAGATTTAAAAAAGGTTGATCTTGGGGACCATAGCGAGAATGGCATATATATCTCTTCGGCCAACTCGGGACAATTTCTCCTTGCGGCACTATATGGAATTCCTCAAGAAAGCTCTCGAAGTGCAAATTTTGAAATTTCTGGAAAACCCATCCACCTCAATTCAGAGAATATTTCGACTCTACTCAGCACGTTAGGGTTAGATCAAAGTGGCACTTCTCCTTCAGCTTGCCTAACAGAAAGTTTTTTAGAAAAAATCGGCATACAACAAAACTCAACTACCGATATATATCAGGTAAAAAAAGGGTTTGATTACTATTATGGAGAGTTTTTTTATAATGAATCTATTGGGACACTGCTTATTATCGTCGATTTAAAAGAAAGCCTGATCTATACTTATTCACGATTTAGCTAATGTCATAAACTGTCTAATTTCATTTTACTAAAACCCAATCATTTTGTAGACTTGTTGCTACACATTTTACGTATCAAGGAGTCTATAATGGCCATTAATCTTAAAAATATTCCTGTAGATGAATATACAACCCCATCCCCTATTGCAGTAACGACCGATGATGGCTTTGGCCGAATTCGCGAACTGATGGAAGCAAATGGAATTCGTCACATTATAGTTCTTAAAAACAATGAGCCTATGGGAATCATTAGTGAACGTGATCTTTTATTCGCCGAAAAATTTGCCTCTAAAGATCTACCCTTAACGGCAGAAGATATGATGACAGAAAATCCATTTTGTGTTTCTGCAGAAACCTCTTTAGAAGAGGTTGTATTTGAGTTATCCAGCCGTAAAATAGGTAGCGCCATCGTAAAATACGATGACGGAAGTACTGGAATATTTACCACTACTGATGCTTTAAATGCTCTGATAGAAATAATACGAGGCCAAGCTTAGAGCCCGCTCTAGTCTTCTATTTTTACTGAGAACTCTACCCACATGGCGGGGTGATCACTTCCCGCATCTTCAGGATACAAAGTACTTTTAAGGACCTTTAAGCCTTTGTAGTAAAAGTGATCTAAGATTTTTCCAGTGCGGTTATCTGGATCCCACTTTATCTTCGAAAATCCATTTTCTTCCATAAAATCATCTACAGCTTTTAACTTTAAAGAATTTTTAGTATTAAAATCTCCTGCAAAAACAATTGGTCCATCATGGGCTTGAATATATGGTAACGCCAACCGAATCTGCTTCATGAGATACACAGGATCTCTCTTAAAATTCATCCCATGAATATTTATGGTCAACAGCTCTTTAGTTGATCCTTCAATAGGAAAATAAGAAATCATATTTGTCTTAGGACTTCTTATAAACGGCTCTACGTCTACAGTTCTTTGATTTATCATTCTACCCGATAAAAACTTAGAGGCCGTCAAAGTTCCTGTCGGTATGTCATTAGACATCAAAAAACTAACCGACATATAATAGTCAAGATCACTAGCCCCTAACAGTTTAATCATAGAATCATTCAAAAACCCCTCTTGCATCATCATGATGTCTGAGTTTTCTAGGTGACGATTGAAATAAGACTCAAAATTTTCTCCGTCCCCTTTATATATGTTCCAAACTAAAATCTTAATACTCGAAAGTGACAAAGAATTTGATTTCTTGTTCATTGAACCAATAAGTGATTCTTCAAGCGGAGGTATACTTTTACAGCCAAAATTACAAGGCTGATGGCCCTCTGGTAGAGCCCAGGATGGGCCTGATAAAAGAAAACATGTGAAGAATATATATAGACGTAACATCATAATGAGTCCTTTCATTATTTTGTTTCATCATCGGTTGTTTTCATTTAAATCATTAAATTTTGTCCATTTATGAGATATTTGTTTTAAAATAATTATTGATTAGAATTCTAGACTGGACAAAAACACTGCTCTCAAGGCAAATTGATCTTTTTACTATCCACTCTATTTGGAAATACAAATGAATCTAATACTCATTGATCAAAATCAAATAATAAAACCAAATCTTGCCCTCTTAAACAACTATCAGTCCGAGCATTTGCAATCTGTTTTAAATGCAGAGATTGGAGATACTTTCAATATAGGAGTTGTCGGTGGCCTAATAGGAAAGGGCTGCTATACAAAACTTTCTTCAAAAGGCGCCTTGTTACATTTTGAGGTCGATACTCCTCCTCCGCAAAAGCTTCCTCTATCAATATACATAGCATTACCTCGCCCAAAGCATATCTCTCGAATCGTCGAATCATTAACTAGCTTGGGGGTAAGTTCGATTCATTTTTTTCACTCTTATAAAGTTAACAAAAGTTTTTGGAGTAGTGATCTTATAAATCCCAAGCGAATTCTATCCTCTTGTCGAAGCGGATTAGAACAAAGCAAAGATACCATTTTGCCAACTATTAGCTTTCACAGATATTTTAAACCTTTTGTAGAAGATGAGCTTCCTCTTCTCAGCTTTGAAGGGACAAAAATTATAGCTCACCCTTATGCCGAGCAATATAATACTCACCAAAAAAAAGAACGCTCTTATACCCATCTGGTTTTAGGGCCAGAGGGTGGCTTTATCGACTTTGAACTTGATCTAATACAAAAACAAGGTTTTCAGATTTATCGCTTCAATGACAGAGTTCTCAAACTTGAAACCGCCGCAATAAGTATTGCCTCAATGTTTATTTAGACTCTCTATCGCCTGCTTCAAGGCCTTTGCAACTTTTAGTTTATCATGACCTTTTTGATTTCTATTGTCCTCTAGATCACCGGTGTTTATGAAGATCGTTTTTTTATCTAATGGCCTGACTACTGCTAAAAACGGATACCCGTCTACATCGCCTTCAGTTTTGTTATTTTTTTTTAATAATTCATTTAATATA
>JAGRAA010000013.1 GCA_020435185.1 Bdellovibrionales bacterium
TCAAATTTAGATTCTGTCAATTGTGGTCTTGGCAACCCTAGTTGTATAGATTGCAAAAATTCAACGTTAGTTTTTAAAAATTCTTTTTTGTTTTGTAGCCGATGAAAACCTATTTTCAAAAAACCAGAAAACAATAATCTAAAAGAAGACCATGGCAAAATAATCAATGAAACAGCAATAGTACCACCAAAAACCATAGCAAAGGCCACTAAGTCCCAGTATCGATCTGGCGTTTGACCAAGATGAGAAAAAGATAAATGAACCGCTAATGTAGCAACGATAAGTCCTAAAAAATAGTTCATAACCCCCCCTCTGCAGAAGGCACCCGTCCGCCAATAATTTCTAATTTATTGACCATCCTTCGAGTACTAGGATTATTGGGATTAAGTTTTAAACTTTGTTTATAGGCAGTTAATGCCGCATCTACATTTTTTTGCAAATAATAAACATTCCCCTGAAGGTCATAAAGTACGCT
Source organism: Bdellovibrionales bacterium (assembly GCA_020435185.1). Lineage (GTDB taxonomy): Bacteria > Bdellovibrionota > Bdellovibrionia > Bdellovibrionales > UBA1609 > JAGRAA01. Next base: position 476 of record JAGRAA010000013.1, read on the forward strand.
ATTGTTTGGGAACTCCAAAATCAAACTCGATAAAACACTTTCTGCTTGAAGGTAATTCTTTTGTTGAATATGAAACTGAACTAAAGCGACACTTCTTACAGCCTTTTCAATGGCTGAATTTTGATCTTTACAGGACTCAGCCAAAGTATCTTCTTTTAGCTTAGTCGAAATATCTATACTTGATGAAAACATTATTTTTGGAATCACAAAGGTCTCTGTATCAAACCCCTCTTTTTTCACTTGAATCTTAAAGGAGTCTACCGGAAGGCTATTAACCGTTTGACTAGATATATTCATCGGTGTTTGGCCAATTTTGTTAGGCTGCTGACTCCCTGCCTGTAAATATACATCCGCTCCCTCTGGAGAGGATTGAATATTCATCACTCCAACAGAGCATCCGGTAATTAAAAAGAATATTGATATCAAAGAAATTAAATACTGCACCCATCATCCTTCTTTGTTTCTTAGGTCTTGTATCGGTGTAAATTATTGATATTTTAAGAAATGGCTAAAAATCAAGCCGTAGGTCAGGATATAACTAATACATTAGTACCATTTTTTTACTTTTCGAATGACGTGGGCACTCCATTCAGTGACATATAAATTGCCTTCACTATCAAAAGACAAATTATAAGGTGTAAAAAAATGGGCTGAAGGAGCAACAGCTCCCTCTTCTGCCGTAGAAAACTGAATAGCTCCTCGTTCAGTACTCCCAGAAGGTCCAATTCTTAAGAATGTAGTGGCAAAAGTATCCGTCCGGTCATAGCAGTATACATTATGAGATCCCAAGTCTGATCTATTTAAATCTCCCTTGGTATAACACACTTGATTCCCAAAAGCGGCAACCCCCAACCCTCTTTCACTATCAAAAACAGTACCTACACTGTTTGCTGCTATAGTCACATCAGCAATAGCCACTGATGAACCAGTTGTATTAATATATCTTACTCTCGAAGTATTCTGATCTCTTTGATCCGCCACAAAAAAGTTTGTAGGATAAAGAGGGTCAGACACAATTTGTGTAGGATATCTAAATAAAATGGTATTACTCGTGTACGGCGTTCCATTGGCGTAACCAGCGCTTCCACATACGCCAGCCAATGTAGTAATAACCCCAGCTGAGGTCACTTTGTGCACGCAATGCTGCTGTTCATCAGTAAAATATAAGTTGGTTCCATCTGTAGCTAATCCATTGGGCCTATAGATAGGCACTGTTACTGCCTGCTGTCCTTCATAACTTGGACTCCAGGCCTGTGCTCCAAGAGCAAAGTTGCCCACAATAGTAGATACCTTTCCTGCTGGCACATCCACGCCAAAATAATTGGTGGTCACGTTATTACGATTCCAAACTCTGATTTGCGCATTTACATTTGCTGATGATCCCTGACTGTTTTCTGCATAAATCACTCCATTATTATGAACTAGTACAGCTCGGGGTCCTCTCATATAGACATCACTAGGGTCTTCTTGTTCTACATCGGAGTTGTTACAGCCTTGCCCAATTAAAACATTTCCTTCACCCGTAGTGAGATCAAAAGATCTTATACGGCAGTTGCTATAATCCGCAAATACAATAGAATTATTAGTTGAATCATAAGTAATGCCTGATGGACGATTCATCAATGCATTTGGTGCAGGAGTATTAGACCCTCCTGAAAAATCAGCTTTTTCTTTTCCAGCAATCAATGTAGTAACACTTCCGCTGCCAACGCTAATATCAAGAGATCGAATTCTATAGTTGTCACTATCTGCTACTATTAATGCTGTTTGCGTCGAATTTAGCTCTAATCCCAAAGGTGTCCAAAGTAGCGTATTTATTGCCGACAAAGAGTCTCCATTAAACCCATCCACTCTAGTTCCAAAAACCACATGACTATAAGCTGAAGAAATCGTTTGTCCACCAACAGTGATGTTTCCACCAGTGGAATTAAAAAATGTAATCATATCGTGATCATCATTTGAAACAAACCAACCATAATAATTAACACCACTATAATAAGGAACTACACCCTGAGGATCTCTTAATTTCTGAGCACTCCACAATTTATGTGATGTGGCAGTCGTAAAGGTATCACATACCCCACTTCCTCCGACATAGAGAGCACTACTAGGATTCAATGTAAGAGCACCATTATAAAAATTAAACGTACTTCCTGTGGGATTGGCTACCCCTATTCGACAGTCTCCTCGAGAAGTCCAATGCACTAATCCATTGGTATCGACCTTTAAAGCCCAAGGGTTGTTCACTCGCGCTGCCGAGTCATCCCCAATTGACCCATTTGTCGCCCCGGCTAGACAAGCTCCGCTCGCATTTTTATCACAAATTAATAAATGTCCTGTCCAATTATTTGGATCACTGTCAGAAATATCAAAGTACTTGATATTGTCATCATCGTAATTCGCAACATATAAACGCCTAGTGAGGCCAGAGGAGTAATACGCTAATCCTGCCGGACGATCACAAGCATGGCTCAATGCGCTTCCACCTTCGGTGTGACGAGCTTCATCATTTTGACTTCCTCCTGAACAGAGCCTATGCTCACTACTCCCGGCATTTGTGAATCGAACTATTCTTCTCCAATCAAACAGCGACACATACAGATCTCCACGATCCGAGTCCCAAGCCATTCCCGTGGGTTGAAGCATTCTATATTGAGTAGGAGCTACTCCTGGAGTTCCCGTCCCGTAGGCTCCCGTTCCCGCGATGACGGCAATGGTTCCCGCAGATACTGTCGTACCAATTACAGTTTTGTCACTTCCAGATCGGTTATAAAACCAAATCACATCTTGAGCTGTGTCCAGTATAAAATAATTATCGTTTCCATCATTTAAAACATCATAAGGTTTCATTTTTACAACCTGAGGATAAGTCGTAGGATTAATCCCACTAGCAAGCCCCGGAGCCCCAAATATCGTACATATTTGCCCACTCGTTAAACCATTGCATTCATCAGAAAAGTAATTCACATTAACAGACCACGACTGAGAAGGTGGCGTGGTGGAATACCCATCATCAACCACAACTTTTATGACATGATCTCCTAATTGCGACAATGTAGGATCAAATGTAATAGATGACCCGGTTCCTGAAAAAACTCCAGCCGGTGCAGCTCCGCCATCTAAAGTCCAAGAGTATGTTAAGGAGTCATTGTTTTTATCAGAGGCCGTAATCGAGAAAACACGAGTTCCATTGACGTTCATTTTTAAATTTGAGCTAGAAGGATTTGGGTTAGATAAAGCTGGCACAGAGTTGATTAAAATATTGAACACATGGGTATCCGTGGAGCCGTTGTCATCAGTCACTGTGGCCGTAAAAGTATTTACCCCTAGATTTGTAGACCCATTCGGTTGAGGAAAACTAGCTGCCGTTGCCGTATAACTTGGCGTCGCCCCTGAAGATACCGCGGGATCAGAATTAATTCCCCATTGATAAGTAAATGGAGCCTGACCAGAAGCACTCACAGTAAACGCTTGAGAGTCTCCCTCTTGAATAACGACGGGAGAAACCACAGGAGTGTAACTAATGATTTGAGCCACCAATGGGTTTATTACAACGATACTCCAACTGGTTGTAGTGGTTTCATACCCATCACTAACGTCGAGCGATAGTGTATTCGCTCCAGCCACACTACACGATGGAGAAAATGTATTTTGAGAAGTCCCCGATCCATTAACTATAACAAAGCTACTGTGATTTGGAACACCGTTCAGCTTCCAGGTAAAGCTGAGTCCATCATTATCAGCATCTGTGGCAGAGGCATTGAGAATTAAACTTCCTGAGCCACAAGTCACATTGTTTCCTGTGGAGCTCGGTGAGGTAGAGGCAAAAACTGGCGCTGTGTTTTTATAAAGGCTGAATATCTTTGAGGCTTCAGACACTTCGTTAGTAACAATGACTTCTAAAGTATTCGTACCGGCTGTTGTATTTGACCCATCCAGAGCCAGAAATGATTCGATTCCTGACGCTAACACGGAACCATTTAACTTCCATTCATAGTTTAAATTACTTCCGGCCGTTGGATTTACCGAAACCACAAAGGTATTGATCACACTATCAGCCACTCTCACTGGGTTTCCAGTAGGTGTGAAAGATTGAATTTCAATGGGTTGCGGATTAATCGTGTCAGAGGTCGAAGTGTCTTCTCCTACGAAGGAGAAATCCCCAGTCCCTTCCGATTTACATGCCAACAATGAAGCAACAAGTGTGAAAGTAAAAAGAATTCTAAAAGTCATATATTTCAATCTCTAACGTCCTATATAATAATAATTTAAAATATTACCTCTACTTATCGGACGAAACTCTAGAACCCTAAATCCCTGGATAGAAAAATTAACTGACATTTAACAGCCTTAATGCTTTCTAAATAGGACAACGACCCATTAAATTAATCTTTATTTACCAAAGTGTTTCGGATTTAGACGAGACTCTAAAGATTTAATCTCATAATGCTACAAAATTATTGTGAAAATACTTTGTAAAAATTAAGAAAACTTAACAAACTCGCTCAATGATTCTTAGGATCAAGGCAATCCATAAAAACGGCTTCATTTTGCGAAGCTAATTCTGCTTCACACTCTGGCGGAAAGCGCTTCTTTACGGTGGCCTCGTGTAGAATTCTAAAAAATTTCGTTGAATGTGGGTCTGACTTGCTCCCTTTCAGGTTCAATCCTGCTGAAGATTTATTTATACACCACAAATTCACGCTATTTGGGTACAAATGAAAAGATATCAAATCCGCAAAATCTTCACCTAAAAATTCTGAACTGAAAACTTTTTGCTGAATTACATGTTTGGGTCTTTGTACCCTTTTAAATTCTGGATGCATTCTCATTAGGCACTCATTAATTGGCTTGAATTTACCCATGGTTTCCTTTGAAAGCTTACCCTCTCTCATCGCATGATCCAAACTATGACCAATTTCGTGAGCGATTACTAGCAAACCACCTTCTTTTCTCTTGATTACCATAGGTGTCAATTCAATATGGTCCCATTGAAAGTAATTAGCTCCATTGTACTTGGTCTCGATAGGTTTTGCTCCTCTGCAAACGTCCAAAAAAATATAAGGTGAGGGAGTAAATATAACTCCTGATTTGTTAGGAGCCAAAGAAGAAAGAATTTTATATATACTATAATTTCCCATTTTATCGACTTCCCGTGAGGCTCTGGCTTCAGAAACATTTTTAAATTTTGTTTGCATCAAAGATTCCACCGTTTGGGGATATTCAATATTAACTTCATTTTCTAAAATAGATTGAAACTTCTCAGAAGACTTTAATGATATGTATTTACCAATAGGATTTAAAAAATTTCCCTTTAATACAGTTACATCCTTTTTGAAACTCTCTAACTCTCTCTCCGTGGGAAGTATTGCAAGATTTTGTATCATCAAATCGGCACAATCTTGAATTATTGCCGATCTTATTTTTTTGACATCAAAAGGATCTTGCATGAATCGATCCCATTTGTCAGTCAAATCAACAAATTCTTTCCACTCTTCATCTGAAAAACTTTTTTCACTCTCGTCTTTAACTACATATTGTTGGACCAACGGGTTTGAGGATAAAAACTCAACTACATTTATCATCTCTCCACCTATAGCTATTGCTCTAATATCTTCTCCCGTTAAAACCTTGCCGTTCTCTTCTTTCTTAAGAGCTGAAGATAACTGCTTGTAAAACTCTTTTGTATTCTTCGTTTTATCGAATGTCTCCGCACTGATCCGCGACATTTTTTTTCTTAACTCATCAATCTCTCTTTTTAAAGATCCTTCGTAGCTCATATTTTCTCCTTGATGATTTAGAGAGAATAATAATTTCGGATTTGGCAATTTTGAAAAAACAAGATTCATCTCAAAATTTAGATCTACCCCCTGATCCAAAGCCTGCTGATAAATTTCGATCATTTCGTCTGCGTTTGAAATACCAGCTTGTTCAAATGATTTTTTTGTTTTAACTCTATCAATTTTCTGATCTTTGCCATTTTGATAAATTGACACTAGGTAAGAATTCGTCGACAAACTAAAATATTTATCTTGTTTATTTAATATTCTACTTTTTCTCCCCCTACCCTCGGCAACTCCTTTTTTTGCTAAATCTATGACGGCTTTGATATCTTCATCAATAGATCTTAAAAAATTCTCAGCCTCTGATTTATACTTTTCTATATATTTATCATATTTTTTTTTTGCATCAGGAAGTAATTTAGTTTCTATATAATCTTTATTCGACAAAACGTTTTTGCAAATCTTCTGATAACAATCTCGATCTCTTCTATTCTCCTCATCTCTCATTGAAGTACAAAATAAACAATCTCCTCCATTGTTTGAAAAATTTTGCGCACAAGCTAAACTTTCGCTCATCTGACTTATTTTTCTTTCAAGACTCTCACTCCAACTACATAACGAAAATGTTATTAAATAAATAATTATTATGATCTTCATTGCTTACAATTTCTCTCTGATGTTTCTAGATACGAAGCCATTGCTAAAGGTAATGATTTAAGCTCTAAAGAAAAAATAGATCGATCCGAGGAAAAATACCATTGACCGTTCCATCGATACTTTAAACCATCTTTTCCTTTTTTGTTCGAATGTATAAGCATAATCTTAGGTTGAGACTCTCTAAGAACTTGGATTTGCGCCACTTTATGCCTAAAGTATTTTTCTTGGCATCCGAATCTAGGGATCGATATTTTAACCTCTGGTCCTTTAAATTCGTATTTAGAAGAATCACTGGTGAGCGAATACATTTTCTGCCCTATCCAGTACTCCAGTTGAAAACCCTCTTCTTTGGAGTATGCGCTAGATACAAATAATAAAAGACTTAAAAGCCAAGCCCTTTTCGTTTTACTCATCATTTTATTAATATAACTGAATACCGCTTATTCCTCATGATCTTTTTTTTCGGTAAGTCCTTGCTAAGAAAAAGCAAAGAAAACTAAACTTTCATCCTGGACGAAAGAGAAATAAATAAATATACATTACTCGCTTTATAGACATTGCTTATAGAAAAACTGAATTGATTCTATGCAAAGTGAAAAGGGAACTGTTACCTTTTAAATTCTCTTAACCAACTCCAGATAAGATCATAAGATATTGCAGTATTAAAACTCTCCAGAGCCTTCTCTACTTTAGAAGCACCAATTAAATCTTCGCGGTCAAGATAACGGTCTTTGGCAAACTCAATGGTGAACTCCGGATGACCCTGCAAACATAAAATGTGTTCATCCACCATAAAGGCTTCATATTTACAAAAATCAGAAGTAGCGATCCATTCAGCCTCTTCTGGCAATTCTATAACCTGATCTTGGTGAGAAAATATCAGATTCAACACTTTACTCTTAGGCATCATCCAAGTCTTATCTTTTAAAACTTCAACAGAACGAACACCGATCCCCCAGCCTTTATCGGATTTTTCGACTTTTCCGCCAAGGGCGTCCGCAATAAGCTGATGACCAAAACAAAGCCCAATCATTTGAGCCTTACTTTTATCACACTTAACCACAAAGTCCTTTAGCTCTTGTATCCATGCCTCTCGATCATAGCTGCTTTTGGCACTCCCCGAAATAACCCAAAGATCACATTCTGTAGGACTTTTTGGCAACTCACCCAAAGCCACTTTATAGCTTTTCACCTGGTCTGTTTTTAGACCCGATCGGATGGCCGCCTCAAACATAGCACCATATTTTAGTTGATACTCCGCTTGGGCATCGAACAAATAGGCATTCAATAAACCAATCATCAAAAAGCCTTCTCAATAACGGCCTTTAAATCAGCTTCAGAAACAGGAATCATATTGGTTTGATGGGATACATCTAAAAAGGCCTTGTATCCTAAAATTTCAAACTGATCATCTCGGACATTGTGATGTCTCAATCCAAATTTAATCCCTAAACTCTCAAAGTACACTTTACAAGTTTGCGCCAAAGTCTCTTTTGTTATCAGCCCACACTCATGAAAAAGATCTTTTACTTTTTTAATACGCCCTCTTTGATCTGCATTTAAATCTTTATTTTCTAAAAACTCTACACAATAAGGAAGCATCAAAGCATTAGCCAAACCATGATGAAGACCACACTCACTACTTAACGGATGAGCTATGGCATGAATCATACCCAACCCTTTTTGAAAGGCGGTGGCCCCCATACTAGCTGCCATAAGCATCTTTCCGCGAGCCTCATAATCCTCCCCTTTTTTATAAACTTGAGTTAAGTTTTGTAACACTAGCCTCATCCCCTCAAAGGCGATTCCATCGGCCATAGGATGAAACCCAGGCGCAAAATAAGCTTCTAAACAATGGGTAAAGGCATCGAGACCTGTTGCAGCAGTCACCTGAGCAGGAAGACCTGTTGTAAGCTCGGGAGCCAAGACCGCCATTTCCGGCATAAGCTTAGGGTGAAAAATAATTGTCTTTAACCCCGTTTCATCCACTGTAATCACACCGGCTCGACCCACTTCACTCCCTGTCCCGGCTGTGGTGGGAATCGCCACATTAGGAGGAATTTTGCTTCCGTCCATTAAGGCATCTCCTCCTTTTGCATCATCAAATTGAGCTAACGGCCCCTCTTGTGATGCTCTTACAGCTATAACCTTAGCTACATCCATTGGGCTTCCACCACCAAAACCAATTAATAGATCACATTGATTTTTTAAAAAAGCTTCCGCTCCCAAATTTACATCTTGCTCAATAGGATTAGAATGAACTTCACTAAAAACAACGGGGGACAATCCGTGTTGAACTAGCAACTCTTCAAAAGGCTTAACAATTCCTAATTCTAATAAAATTTTATCTGTCACAATCAATGGCCTTTTATACTTCAATGAAATTCTCTTTGCCGCTTCTTGTAAAGCTCCCTCACCAAACAATATTGTGGTTGGATAATTGTATTGCTTCATATGGTTTTGCTTTCCTTTCAACGTAAACGTGTCGTTCGTCTAAAATTTTGATTCCCCTCTATAAAACAAAGAGCAGGCTATATTAATTCAAAATATCTCTCTAACTGCCAATCTGTAATTGCCTTTTCATGCTCTCGCACTTCCCACATTCGAGAACTCACAAAGTGTTCTACAAATTCATCACCTAATAATTCTTTAGCTAAAGGAAATCGTTTTAAATTAGCCACTGAATCTCTTAAATTACTCGGAAATTGTTTTTCGTCAGGCATCATGTCTTGCACTTCGTAAGCATTGCCATGAAGAGCATCATCTAACTCTAGCTTTTGCTCTATACCCAACAGTCCCGCACCCACAACCGCCGCCGCCGCCAAATAAGGATTGGCATCGGCGGAACCCACTCGATACTCAATCCTCTGACTTTTTTCATTGCCTGGAATCACTCTCAAAGCTGTTGTTCGGTTCTCTACTCCCCAAGTCATTGCCGTGGGAGCCCAAAATCCTTTAACGAGACGAGTATAGGAGTTAATGGTAGGAGAAGTTAAGGCCAACATCGGTTGAAGATACTTCATCTGCCCGGCCACGTAGTGCTTCATCAGATCACTCATCCTATATTTGTTGGATCCATTAAAAAACAAAGGTTTTTGCGATTCTAAATCATAGAGAGATTGATGAATATGACCACTCTGCCCCGGGTATTTTAAATTCCAGCGAGCCATAAAGGTAGCCATCAATCCTCTTTGTTGAAAAAACACTTTCGCAAAGGTTTTAAACAACACGGCTTTATCAGCAGACTCTAAGGCCTCATCATACTTTATGGCCGCTTCCCATACGCCTGGACCAGATTCACAATGAAGACCTTCAATGGGTATATTAAACTCTCTACAATAGTTCAGAAACTCATTAAATAGGTCTCCATAGGTTGAGTTCCTTAAAATAGAATAGCCACACATCCCAGGAGTAAAAGGTTCTAAATTTTGATAATGCTTTTCTCTGACACTTTGAGGAGTTTCGTTAAACAGAAAAAACTCATATTCAAAACTTAAGTTTACTCCAAAACCCATCTGCTCTGCCTTATTGAGCACTCTTTTAAAAGCATTTCTAGGACACACAGGATGCATCGACTGACCATCATTGGCTACAAAATCCGCCAAATAAAAAGGAACATTCTCGCCCGGGATCATTCTTTCGGAATTTAAATCAATTTTATACAAGGCATCTGGATAGGCTGTATGCCAACCAGTAAATTCAGCGTTATCATAGAGCGAATCATGAATATCCCAACCAAAGACACAGTCACAAAACCCACCTAAGCCATTGACCATGGATTCGAACTTTTCAAGAGAAATATACTTTCCTCTTAGAAGGCCATCTATATCGACGATCGCCAATTTAACTTGGTGAATGTCTTTCGCTCGATACTCTTCGATTTTTTGCTTAATATCCATGGCAACCTTCCTATTTCTTAAAGTGAATAGATTTTCTTCTCGTCACTCCATAAAAACTATATTTTGACAATCCAGAACCAACCCCACTGTTTTTTACTCCGGTCCAAGGCAATGCTGGATCAAGGTAGTCACAACGATTCATAAATACGGTTCCTGTTTCGGCTTGTTCACTAAATTTTTTTGCTAACTCTTGATCTTGAGTAAAGATGGCACAGGTCAATCCATAATCTGAATCATTAATAAAGGTAAAGGCCTCTTCATCCCCTTTTACTTTTATAATGGGCAAGATTGGTCCAAAGTTTTCTTCTTTCACAATATCCATCGTATGATCTACATCCACCAAAAGAGTAGGTTGCAAGAAACGACCCTGTTGTATAATTTCGTCTTTTCCTCCAAATAAAACCTTAGCCCCCTTTGAAGTGGCTTCTTGAATTTGCTCTAACATAAAATCAATCGAGTGAGCATGGGCAACAGGTCCTAAATTTGTAGTCTCTTGCAATGGATCTCCTAGCCTGTATTGTTTTACTAGCTCAAGAGCTTCATTTAAAAAGTCATCATAAACTTTTTCATGAACATAAACTCTTTCTATTCCGCAACAAGATTGCCCAGAGTTAAACATGGCGCCATCAACTATTGTAGCAGCAGCATTTTTTATATCCGCATCCGCCGCCACATAAGCTCCATCTTTTCCGCCCAATTCTAATTGAGGCATCATAAATTTCTTTGCAGCATGCTTTAATATTTCTCTCCCTCCTTTTACAGAACCTGTAAATATGAGGTGATGAATGGGAAGATCTTCAATAATCTTTCCTGTGGTTTCATGACCAACAACAATACTCTGTAAAAGAGGTGAATGATCACCGAGTTGACTAAGAGCCTTCTCAAAATGTTGTCCAATGGCAGGTGTAGTACTGGAGTGCTTAAGAATCACTGCATTCCCAGCCAACAGGGCGGGAATCACTCCGTTAATGGTAATAAGAAGAGGATAGTTCCAAGCAGAAATAATAAAGATTACTCCTAACGGTACATGTTGAATCGCTCGATAAAAGTTCTCGCTATCTTCTATAACATCGTCAGCCAAAGTTTTTTCTGCAATAGAGCAAAGATAATTAGCTCGATCTAATAAGCCTGAAATCTCGCCCTTCGCTTGACTAAAAGGCCTACCCATCTGCAAACTGATATCTCTTGCAATGTCTTCTCTGTGATCTTCAAAATAACTCAAGGCCTTTTGCACAAGGTTCACTCGCTCAGTTAAACTCACCTTAGACCACGTTTTCTGCGCCTGTTGAGATAAAAGAATTCTCTCTCGCACTTGCTCTAAGTTTTGAACAGGATAGGTGTTTACGATATTTCCACTAAAGGGGTTTTTTACTTCTATATTTTCCATATAGGCAGTTTAAAGTTTTTAAACTGAAAAACCAAATAAAGACTTTTTAAGAGAAGCTTTTTGCAAAAAATCCCAAAGCGCCCACAGCGCGTCAAAAAACTCCTGAGAATATACAACTATACACAAACTCTCGGAGCATTTTCTACTCTATTCACATTTACTGCTGCCACAATCTAAACAGACAAAGCAGCCTTCTTGAAGCTTAATATTACTGCTGTCGCAGTCACTGCATTTAAAGCCAGAGATATTTTTTACATAAAGCTTTAATGTACGCGCGATGGCCTTTGAGAACGAGGTGATAATACCTTCACTTTTGATAAGCTGAGATACAATAAACTCTATGTTTGCACCATGCCTAAGTGCTGTAGAAATCATTCTCGTCAAAGCCTCTTGTTCATCAGATTCAAAAAAGTTTCGAATATCAGTAAGGAGCCAACCATCTTCTGTCTCTAAATGATAAACACGAGACTTTTCTTTAATAAGTTTTCCTTTTTTAAGTTTTGTCGGCAAATGTAGTCGACTCTGCTTCATGGCAAACACTTCATAAGGGTCGTTCTTAAGGAGCCCCACAATAACCACCCATTTTTCTCCTTTTGTAGTCAAATGGTGAATGTCGCATTCTAGCTCTTGAGGGCGAGGAGCAGCCTTGGTATGAGGAATCCCCTCGGCAACCTCTGACGTACTAGCTGCAGACAAGACCGCCGTCATTGTTCCTTCACGATAAGAAGTACACCCTTTTATAGTTCCTGTCTCATACACCTCTCTATAAAGTCTTTTGAAGTCCTCATAGGGATAAGATTTAGGAATGTTCACAGTTTTTGACATAGCCGAATCTATATATTTAGAAAATACTCCCATTGTTTTCACATGATCATCAATATTTAGATCAAATGTAGTCGCTGCCCAATCAGCCTTTGGATTCCACGACTTTTGAGTCTCATGATAACGAACAGCATAATCTCTCACACGAGATTCCTTTAAAAGCCCTCTGTGGGAATCCATCTTCCAAACCTCGTTATTAAAGCGAGTCACTAATATTTTTTCATCCCCTTCACTTTTCCATTCCCATTTCTGCTCCCCTTCTATATCGAAGGTTTTATTTCCCCAATCGATATTCTTGGGAACCTCTAAGCCATCTGGAGCTGATGGTTGAATAGATGTTCTAATATAATCGGCCATAAACAAGGGCTCTAACCCTCCCGATACATTGTTTGCAAAAACAGAACTATTTCCTGTGGGTTGAATAGATAATAAGTGGCTATTTCTGACTCCGTATTTTTTAATCTTATCGATAGTGTTAGGCTTTAACCCTTTAATGAAATTTCCAGCTAAGTATTTTTCTTCGTTATAAGCCGGAAAAGCACCTTTCTCTTTAGCGATTTCAGCAGATGCTGAATAAGCTTCGTTCATAATAAAATTGCACAACTCCTCAGTTCTTTCTATGGCCTGCTGAGAACCATATCGAATCTTTAACATCATCAACGCCGATCCGTACCCCAAAACACCTAAACCTATTCTTCTTTTATTCAGCAAGTTCTCTTTTTGTTCTGGCAACGGAACTAATGATTTATCATTGACGTTGTCCATAAACCGAATAGCCGTCGGTATTATTTCTCTTAATTTTTTATAATCCCAAGTGTTGTTCTCTATATCCACAAATTGGGTCAAATTAAGAGATCCCAGCAGGCAGCACCCCCCTATAGGTAAAACTTGCTCACCACAAGGGTTAGTCGCGTTGATGTACTCTTCGTAGTATAAGTTGTTTAATTTATTTATGGTGTCTACAAAGAGAACTCCTGGTTCATTTCTATTATACGTCGACTTCATGATTAGATCCCAAAGCTGGTTTGCATTTTCAAACCGCTTATAAACCTTTACTTTAAAGCCCTTTTCCTTCCAGGACTGAAGATTTCCATCCCAATATTTATCATATTCTTCTTTAAAGTTTTCATGGTCAGGAAACTCCAGCTTCCATTCTTTTCCGTTTTTAACCGCATCCATAAACTCATCTGATATAAGCACAGACATGTTAAATTTTGTCAGCCGTCCCGGAGTTTGTTTTGCTGTAATATACTCTTCAATGTCAGGATGGAATACAGACATGGTCACCATTTGGGCCCCTTTTCTGATCTTCACCTTCCCTTTTTTATCGTCCGTTTTCTTTTTCCCACTCCCTGCCGTTATAACTGCACTCTGGGTGTCCCACATCTCCAACAGTTTAACTGCTCCCGGAGACTCACTCCCAATACCATTTACAAAAGCTCCTCTTGGCCTCAACACATCAACACAAAAGCCATAACCACCTTCTGACTTTAAAATCAAAGCTTGACGTTTAAGCTCATCCATTATGCTTTCCATGGAATCCTGTTTTTCACCCCTAAACCCACTCACAAAACAGTTAATGTAAGTTGTTCCGTTCAAGCCCGTACCGGCATTTGAGGTGATCCGACCACCAGGAACAAACTTGAAATCTTCTAAAATATCTAAGAATTTTTCAGTCCAGAACAGCCTCCAATGTGGCGCCTCAACAGAGGCTAAATCCTTAGCCATAGCCAAGTGTCTATCGTTGACATCTTTCTCACCAGCGTACTTATAAGTCATGTTAAACACTTCTTCAGAAAATTCATCCGTAAAGACGGTGTTTCTCTTAAAAACCTGTAGTAATTCAGATTCTGACGTTGAGGTATTCTTCTGCGCAGCTTTTATTTGGGTATTTGATTTTTTATTTGATTCGATATTTGAGTTCATATCTAATTCCATGATCATCCTCTACGAGTTATTATTGCATTTAAACTTTCTTAAAATTTACTAAAATCACCCAAACCTACAACAGTTTTTAAAGTTTTTTTTAAATTTAAAGCCTCTTTTATCTAACCACCTGAAGCCCCTCATGAATTTTAATCACAAACTTTTAATTGTGATGACTCTATGAAAAATTAATGGGTGATTTATGTGCATTTATGATATTTTCTGCCTCTTTATTCTCGGCAAATGCTTTAATGAACCGCACAATTCCTTGTAAATAATTTTTTTGGCTTTCTTTTTCTATGCTAAATGGGTTCATCAAAACCATTCTGAGTAAAAACAGATGGTCTGCATCAAAAATAATGTTTTTTAAAGCTAGACTTCTTCGTATAAGCCCATAGTAGTTTTGTAACCCTAATTCGGTCTTAGAAACAGCAAAGTCCGGAGAGTTTTGAAATTCTTTATAGAGCCTCATACACCTCTCGTTGACCAGAGAAAGTCGTTCTCCCATCTGTGGCAATGTAAAGGTTAGAATATTTGTGTCCATAGGTTCAATAATTTTAATATTTGGAACTTCCTTCTCTAAATATTGTCTGAGAATATTTTTTGTTTTAATTGAATTCTCTAAAGTTCGACCATGACCTGCCGAATTCAAAGCCATAGTGGAAGCACTAATTAAAGTGGCCGCCGCTCCCGCCGCAGACCGCGAACCTTCTAGAGTTGTAGACCAACCAGGAAGCAACGAATCATTATTTTCATTCAAATAAGGAGCCGCAAAAGAAGAGACTCTATAGTTGGTATTATTAGGCAACAAAATAGCTCCACAAGAATACGGAACAAAACCCAGCTTGTGAGGATCTATGGTTACTGAATCAGAACGTTTTATAGCCTTCAAAGAATTTAACGTGAGTTTAGACAAGATTTCAGTATTGCAATTTTTGTCAATACAGCAAAAATACCCTCCAAAAGCCGCATCAATATGGTGCCAAATATGAATGCCATAGTTATTTTTGTAGGTATCCAAAAGGTTCTGAATTTCATCAACGGAATCTACACTTCCCAACTCTGTAGAGCCAACCACTGATACAACCATGAGAATGGGTCTATCTTTCACTTTTGCGGCCTCAATCTTTAACCTCAAGTCATCAACACACATTCGTCCTAGAGGATCTAAGTTCACCGGCCAAAAAGCATGGTCTCCCAATCCAAAAACTGAAACAGCCTTAACCCACGAATAGTGCTTGTTCGCCGGGACCAAAATCACTGGCCCCGACTGAATTTCACCGACTCCCTTTTTTGATAGATTTTGATTGAGGTTCCATGGACCTTGGATAACCAAGCTGTAAGACTTCATCTGATCTTCATTGATTTTGTATAACCTTTGATTCTTCTCAAAACTCTCCCATCCTTGATGAGATAATTCAAAAAGAGAAGACTCTTTAGAAATATGACCGTTGGCCTTCAAAAAAAGACCTTGTGACATCCAATGATCCACCCTATATCTAGCTCTCCAGAAGGCTTCGAAGTTTGCTATGGTTCCTCCAGAGGTGACATGGCCTCTCCCCGACTCTACATCATATCCAATCATTTCTAATAATTTATTTATCGCCATCTTTTCAATTTTATTACCCGCCTTTGCCACTTCGTATGAAGAGTTGTTAGGATTGTGCAAAATAGTGGATATATGCCCAAATAAAGCAGGCAGACTAATGTCCGATTTCATATGCCCCATATAACTCGGAGAAAAGGTAGGAACTTCAGTTTTTAAAAGCTCTTGCAGATCCGTTAGACTATTATGGATAAGTGCAAAAGTCTCATCTTCGTCTTTCTGACTGGAAGAAAGACGGCCTAAATCATAACCATTATCAGGAAATCTTGATTTTCTCCAAATCACCCATTGATCAAAAATGTCTATCCAAAGCTTTCTAGCCCACGAACTATTTTCTCCTCTGGGCCCAAGAAAATTTAGATTCTCCTTTTGCATAAAAATCATCCTCCATGACAGGTATTCTGCCACCATATGTTTTTATACAACATGATATTTATTTGCCTTTTTTATTAAACGAACGGTTAAATCTGCAGCTTTTTGATCATTCCACCTTTGGTGTCTTTAATGCTATTCATGATCACAAAGGCTTTCGGGTCAATGTCTTCAATCTCATTTTGTAGGTTATAAATTTCAAGTCGAGTCATCACGGTAAAGATAATATTGTACTCTTTGAGATCCTCTTCTCCATTATTATAACCCCCTTTACCCTTGTAAAGAGTCACGCCTCTTCCTAACTTGTCTGTGATCATTTTTCGAATTTCTTCAGAATACTTAGAAACTATCGTCACTCCCGTATACTCTTCAACCCCACGGACAATAAAGTCCACCGTTTTTGAAGCCGAGATATAGGTTAAAATGGCATACATAGCCGTTTCAATCCCTAAAACATAGGCTCCAAACAAAAATATAAATAAATTAGAGACAAGAATAACATCACCAATGGTCATCCCCGTTTTACGTGACAAAAAGATTGCTAAGACTTCAGTACCATCTAGGACCGCGCCACCACGCATAGCCAAACCAATCCCACAACCCAAAAAAAAGCCACCAAAGGCGGAGATTAAAATCTTATCAAAGGTCACTACCGGATAGGGTAAAAAATGAACAGCCATGGCCAAGCCAATAATTGTGAGTAAACTTTTAATCGCAAACTTCGGACCTAATTGAAAGTAGGCCAAGATCATAAACGGAAGATTCACCACTATTAAAAATACAGAAACTGAGACTTTGGAAAGCTCATTTAAGATCAAAGAAACTCCCGTGATCCCGCCATCAATGAACCCACTAGGGAGCAAAAATCCTTTTAACCCGAGGCCAGCGATTAAAACTCCACCAACAATTAACAATACATCTTTTATAGAACTCTTTATAACCGATTTACTCATAGACAAAAATTTTAACGAGTCTTTTTACGGAGATCAATATTTAAAATATTTTGATTTAAAGTCTCATAGAAAAAAATATAAAAAAACAACTTAATGATCGGTCAATTGTTCAAATTTTTCTCTAAAAATTCTTGGCTCTAAAATAAATAAAAATAAACCTAATGCTAAAAATACTGGCCCCAGATACAATGCGTTTTCTATCCCGTACCATTGAGTAAACAAGCCCACCATATAGTGCATACTCACTATTAAGACGGAGCCCACGGTAAATGATAAAGAGATCGCCTGAGACGATTTTTCATGAAAAGTATGGGCGATATAATCCATACTCATCCCAAACATAGGAGCCATAAAAAATCCACTGACAGACAAAAGCCAAGGGTTGAGTTTAAGACCTAAGAAGTATGTGGTTGTTGAGGCTATCAAACTGGCAACAATCACTTGTCGACTACTAAATCTTGCAAAATCAAAGAAAGTAATCAACAACCGACCCAACAATAAACAAGCAAAAAAACCAGTTAAATACATTGTGGAATCTGCGGACTCCAAACCCAAAGTTCTTTGAATATATAGAACCAAACGTGTACTCATAGACAACTCAGCCGTTACATATAACGACAAAGCTACTGACAAATACAGCATATGCTTTAACTCCTGACCTTTAGCCTTTACAATATTTGGCTTCTCTAATTTTTCATCAATTTTTTTAACAAAGAGGGCATAGACTAATGTGACCAAAGGTACCAATGCGACGATTTTAAATCCCCATCGCCAGCTCTTGCCATAATCAAAAATCCATGTGGCCGACAAAGGGGCTAGAATCGCCGCAGCCGCATAAAAACTATGAAGGCCATTAAATAATCTTCTTCTCAATTGTGGTGGAGAGCCTTCTTGAATACAAATGTGTTCAAAGACTTGAAGTACACCCATCCCCATACCAAAAACTGCACAAGCCAAAAGAAGTTGAAACAAAGACTCCGCAAGGGTCATTAAATAAAACCCTGCACTTATTAACAAAAGCCCCACGCGTAAGCCTTGAATCGCTCCAATAGTCTGCTGAATTCGTGGCGCCAAATAAGAACCAAAAAAGGCAACAACAGAAGCAATGGCAAAAAACCATGAGGCTTGATCATCTCTCAAACTTAAATCTGATATTAAATCCGGAAAAAACGGTCCTCTTATATTATCTAATAAACCAAATGAGAGTAAGGCCAAATAAGCGGCCATTATGTATGTCCAACGTATATTTTTCATAAACTACGAAGCTAGCAGTCTTTTGACGAAAGGTCGAGATCGAAGTAGATATATTTTCAATATCTCCTCGTTTTTACCCTTTCTCTTCGACAGCAAAACATCCACTTAAACCGATAAAAGCACGGCCCTGACGGGGCTGGCATCAGCTCCTTGTATTTTTAATGGTAAGGCTACCAAGGTGTATTTTCCTTCAGGGACATGATCCAAAACTAACCCTTCTAAATTAGCCATATTGTTTTTATTTAAAACCTGATGACTCGGAAGGCTCTTCGAATCAAAAACATCTACACTAGGGGTGTCTATCCCTACAAGCTTTACACCTTTTTCTGCTAATGCTTCTAAAGTTTTAGGGGAGAAGGCCACAAAGTCTTCCTTGAAAACTTTAAGATCTTTATAACTTAATGTTTTAAAAAGAACTCTTTCTACATGAACTTCTTCAAGCTTAAAATCCGAAAGCTGAATCTCTCGTTTTGCCCCACTCACGTCTATCACTTGGCAAGGCCCTATATAATAATTCAACGAACGTTGAGAAACATCTTCTCCTTGAGGGTTATAATGAAGAGGAGAATCCGCATGAGCCCCAAGATGTAATGTGGTTTCTATGCTAGAAAGATGAAGATGACTCCCCTCTTGAATATTCATTTGAATATTCTGACTAAAACCAATATCTCCAGGCCAAACCGCAAGCTGTGAATTGATTAATGGAGAGATATCTATAATCTTATCGTAGTTCACTCGATCCCCTTACTGATTGAGCTGAGCAATAACTTTAAATTCCACATGAATAGGCGTAGGAAGAGCATTAACTTCAACGGTCGTTCGCGTAGCCCCTATGGGACCAAACACATCTGCATACACCTGGTTAAACTTAGAAAAGTCTTTCTTCATATTCGTTAAAAACACCTGCACGTCTACAACATCTTCAAGACAAGCCCCAGAGTCCTGTAAAATTGTTTTCACATTTTCTATAACACTTTTTGTTTCCGTCTCGATGTCGTAACTCACAACATTCCCTTCTGAATCAAACTCTATACCTGGAATCTCTGGGGTGCCTCGTTTTCTTGGGCCCACTCCCGACAAGAATAAAAAATCTCCTTGTCTGCGAGCATGAGGATAGGCTCCCACTGGCTCAGGTGCATTTTGACTGTCAATTTTGCTGTTTGCTCGCGCATCGTTTTTATCGGCGGTCTTTTGTTGATTCTTTTTTTGTATTTTTCGTGCTCTTCCTTCTGTATTTGAAGATTGAGGTTCAATACCATTTCGATCAGCAACTCCAGAAACCATTTCGGCTTGAGAAGCTTCTTCAGAATTCTGACACTCTTCTTGTGTTCGCGCGCGAATTTCTTGTTCAGGATAAAGCCCAATCAAAGCGGCTCCGGTCCCCCAAACGGGTTGATAGTCAAATACCCTGCCGGTAAAATCATTGCTCTCACCACATAAACCATTCAACCACCAAAGGCCTCGAAACCCCATATCGGCGTTGGCCTGATGAGCAAACTCTCTTGTACTTT
>JAGRAA010000466.1 GCA_020435185.1 Bdellovibrionales bacterium
CAAAGGGGTAATTATTTAGAATTGTCTCAGCAGGATAGAGTACAGTTATGGCAAAACCCTCCTGGGTATATTCAGCTTTTGAATAAACTAGAGGTGTTAGAGGGTGCTGTAGCCTATGGGAAAGAGATAGCTGAAGAGTTTGAGCATCTGGCGGTTGTCGGTATGGGGGGGAGTTCTTTAGGTTCTAAAGCTCTCATTGAGGCTCTTGGATATGAAGAAAAAGTCAGCTTTTTTTTAGATACAGATCCTAGATACTTTCAAAAGCGCATAAAAACATTAGATTTGTTAAAAACTCATTGGATTGTGGTTTCGAAGTCGGGGACGACACTTGAGATATTAGCTCTTGTTAATGCAATAGTCGAACAACTAGGGATAAAGGGTCTCTCTTTGGAGCGCCATATTACGGTCCTTACGGAGCCAAAAGAAAGTCCACTCAAAGAATGGGCAATAAAAAATAAAATTACCTGCGTGGACCACCCATTGGATATTGGCGGGAGATTTTCTGTATTAAGTCCAGTAGGAATGGTGCCTTGCGCATTTGCGGGTCTGGATGTCAGCAAATTTTATCATGGGGCTCAGTGGGTTTATGATCATCCTGAGGTGGTTGAGCAGTTTTGCGCCCAAATTATGGAAAGTTTTGACCGGGAAGAATTCATAACGGTTTTCTGGTTTTATTCTCTCACAATGGAGAGTTTTGGATTGTGGCTAAATCAATTATGGGCAGAGTCTTTGGCTAAAAAAGTAAAGATCTCAGGAGAAGAAGCTCCTCGGGTGAGTACTCCTTATTCTTGTATCGGCGCCCGAGATCAGCATTCTGTATTGCAACAAATTGCAGAGGGGTACAAAGATAAGCTAGTTTGTTTTTTTCAAGTTGACCACTGGGAAGACGGAAATCATTGCAATAAAAATGAATTTGTCGAGGAAGCTTATTTATCGAAAGCTACGTTATCTCAGATTTATAATGTGCAAGCTTTGTCTACGAGTGAAGCTCTGTTGGAAAAAGGGGTGAATCAACTTTATTTTAATATAAACCAATTAGATGAATCCTCTTTAGGGGCTTTAATATTTTTCTTTGAAACGTCTATTGGAGTATTAGGTAAGCTTTTGGGAATAAATCCATATGACCAACCTGGTGTAGAGGCTGGTAAAAAGATTGCTAAAGAAAAACTTTTGAGTGTTTTATAGATCTTCATAAAAGTTTCGCGACTTTGTTGCTTCGTTGTCGCGGTATTTTTATACAGCTTCCTCCTCGCGCCTTGTCGCAAAACTTTTATGAAGATCTATATGAAGACTCAAATGAATTGAGAATTCTTTAGTAGGCTATTTTCCTCGACAAGCCTTGTATTTAATTCTGATAAATTTGTATTTTCTTTTCTCAATTCTTGAAGTTGATCTCTAAAGGTATGCATGAGATGAGCAACTTTTTTTTGTGGTTGAGAAACTTTTTGTATTTGCTGAGCTTTTAAGAGAATTTGATTTTCCATTTTAATGATCAAGTCTTCTTGTCTTCCTAAGATTTCTTTTAGGGATTTTATTTGTTTTAAGTAAGCTGTTGCAATATCTTCAGAAGACATGACTTTTCTTTCAAGGCTTTCGATGGATTGATTTTTTGATTCTATGATGATCTTCAGGTTTCTTATTTTTTGCGACAAGTTCTGAGATAGATCTTGAGATTGGTTTTCGATTTTTGGATGAGTAATATTTATTTTTTCTTTTCCTTCAACAGAAATCTTTTGTTGCAAGTTTTTTGCAAAATTTTTGTGAAGGGTGGCTTCTGTTTCTAGCTTTTGAATCATTTGGCTTTGCGATCGTGTTAGCTTCTCTAGAGAGTCTATCTTTTTAAAGATTGACTCTTGTTCTTTGGGAGGTTTTATGATTTCAATCTTTTTCGGGAATAATTCTGCCACAGCGATAAATAAAAATATCAAGACAAACAAAGCTGGGTAGGTATACCAAATAATATCCATTACAGGACTCCATGTTTAGTTTGTCTATTCTTCGGGATTTTAATGTCTATTTATTAGTCTTTACGAGTTTTATTGACAAAAGGCTGTATCAGAAGAGATACGAAGCGATGATCTTTAGGTGATCTAAAATTCTTTGTTCCGAGAACGACTGTAGAGGGATCTTCTAGAGATTGGTTACGGTAAGATTTGAAAAGAAAATCCCACCAAGGTAGGTTAAAACCAAAGTTAGAGTTCTGTTCTTCTTTACGGGTAGTATGATGGGTTCTATGCATATCAGGAGTGACTATAAAGTATCTTAAAATTTGGTCTATAGGTCGTGGTATACTCATATTGGCATGATTAAAAAGTGCTGTTGAGCTTAATATAATTTCAAAGACAAGAACTCCTTCGATGTGGGATCCTAGTGCGGTGATAAATGCAATTTTTATGAGAAATGAAATGCATATCTCTAAAGGATGAAAGCGAAGGGCACTAGAAACGTCCAAATCTATGTCGGTATGGTGCATCCTATGTAGTTTCCAGAGAATGTGGTTTCTATGAAAAAGTCTATGTTGCCAGTAGATGACGAGGTCCAGGGCAAGAATGGTAATTATACAATTCAGCCATTCTGGCACGGGCAATAAGTTTAAAAGCCCAATCTCTGCATGCTGAAGCCAAAGAGCCATTCCTGTGGCTCCTATGGGAAAGATCATTTTCAAAAGCAGGGAGTCGGTAAAAACAACTAAAAAGTTGCCAGGCCATCGATCTTTGATTTTTCCATGAGGAGCTCGGCGAGGAAAAAGTTTTTCAAGGCTTCCGAAAAGAATCAAAAAGAAGAGAAAGAAAATAAGTCTAACGGCGTTTGGTGAAAATTCAGTCATGAGATATTATTCAAATATTATAATATGACTAGCAACAAAAAATTGAATTTAATGATTTTATAAGTTGGGTGACTTTCTCGTTAGCAATAAAATAGTACACGAAGTTTGCTTCTCGTCGAGAGTCAACGAGCCCTTCTCTCTTCATTCGGTTGAGAAACTGAGACACATAGGATTGAGAGAGGGTGCACATGTTCTGGAGTTCTGTGACGGTAAGTTCTCCTTCTGATAGAAAGCAGAGTATAAGCAGCCTTTGCGGATGAGAAAGAGCTTTTAATATGGAAGCCACATTGTCACAATTCTTTTTTAATTCATCTAGGTTTTGATTTTGAGCCATAGCCGATTATAGGAACCGTAAATAAAAAAAGTCAATGAGGTTATAAGTTAACGAATAGACAGATAAAAATGAAAAAGCTCAGTTTTCGTCTTCTAGTTCTAGGTCATCAAAATCATCAAATTCCACGTTTTCTTCGTTAGATAGCTCTATTTTGTAGTCTGCCAACTTCTTATTTGACGTGGCTTTCTCCTGGTCAAAATAGCTAGACTCTATAGTAGAGATTTCTACAAAAGAAGGGTCGATTTCGAAATGAGGTGCTGACTGTGTGAAGCTATCTAAATCGTCTGAATCTTCATCTAGATGAGCTAAGGATTCGGCCATTCGCTCATCGGCGATCTTTTCTATTTGAATAGCCAAATGAAAGTTATTTGAGAGCAAATTATTAAATTCTGTTGGGTTCAAGCTCAGCAAGTCCACATCGCTATTTGCTCTTACCGTTGCGGTGCGATTGACCTCGTTCAAAACGCCGACTTCACCAAAATAATTTCCAGCCCCCATGTTTGATAACAATTGACCATCTTTAATAATCGATACAGACCCTTTGAGGATAAAATAAAAACTGGGTTCGCCATAAGATGTAGACTCTCCTTGATTTATAATAATTTTACCTAATTTAAAGTGGTGCAGTTCGCATTTTGAAATAAAAAGGTTAATGACATCGTTGGGAAGACCTTTGAACATCGGAGCCGCAACTAAAATTTGGTTGATAAGTAATCTTGTATGGAGAGACTTAAAATCTAAATGATCCTCTTTACTTTGTGCATCAATGACCTTTTGTATGTCTATTTCTAGTACCCATGAGTTGTCTAAAGCGACTACATCAGCATTTCTTTTTTGATGTAAAATAGCAGCACTTTCTCCAAAGAGGCAAATAGGCTCTAAGAGTGCCAACATATTTTTATTCAGACCTTGAGACTCGCCTTGGTAAACTCCCATAAGTCCTGAGAGGAGAACATAAATTTTATCTCCTACACTCCCATACTCAATAATTTGATCGCCTTTTTGAAGTCTAAGGAGTTTAGAGTGTTTTAATAATTTTTTTATGTGTTTATCATCTTCATTTTGGTTGGCGAGAACGGTTTTTTTTAAGAAAAAAAGAAGTCGAGATTTAGTAAAATACTCGGCGTTGAAGTCTGTGGTTTCTATACTTCTACTTTGTGTATTTTCTAAATATGGATCTGGCAAATGATCCAAGTGCTGTTCGACGACCTCGTTATTCGAAAACTGTCGAGCGTTACAAATGGAACGAATAACCTCGACAAATGTAGAATATCTAAACTTTATCTTTTTTCTGACAATGATTTGAACGATTTCAGAAAGGGAATAGACCCCATTAAAATATTTAATATAGGAGTTACACTCGTAGGGGAGGTGAATTTCTGGTTTTCCATCTTCTGGGAGAAAAACCAAAAAAGACCCTTCAACTTTCCAGGTCCCCTTTTTCAAGGCGGGAGTAAGATTTTCAATGCGAGCCATAGAGCCATTACACACTGGTTCGTGTGTAATGTAAAGTACTGAATTTTCAGATAAATTTTATTTCTATAGGGAAATTATTTGATCTCTTTGTGAAGAGTGTGTTTTCTTAAAAACGGATTGTATTTCTTCTTTTCCATGCGTTCTGGATGGGTTTGAGAGTTCTTTTTAGTGGTGTAGCGTGATGGCGGCTTACCAAGAGCTCTCGCTTCTGTGCATTCTAATGTGATGATTCTGATCTTGCCTTTTTTCTTAGCCATTCGTCTATCCTCCAAAAGTCCGTATATTTAACTAAAATACTGAGGC
>JAGRAA010000014.1 GCA_020435185.1 Bdellovibrionales bacterium
CCATGTCGCATTGGCATTTCTGCAGCGCCGACAAAACTCTCGTATTCTAAGGAAAGAATATGACCCTCTATTTTTCGACCGATAGGGTTTGGCCTATCTAAAATCCAAATCTGTCTATCAGAATTTTGACACTCTTGAAGAAAATAAATAAGGGTGGTTATATATGTATAAATACGAGTTCCTACATCTTGTAAGTCAACCAACAATATATCAAAGCTATCCAACATTTTAGGAGTGGGTCTTCTGACATCACTATATAAACTATATATGGGGATACCATAACGTGGGTCTACATAGTCTTTACTCTCGATCATATTGTCTTGTTTATCCCCTAGCATTCCATGCTGAGGACCAAAAGCACAAGTTAGGGAAATCTGGTTTCCTGTTAAGTAGTCCACTATGTGCTGCAGATTAGAATTAACAGATGCTGGGTGGGCAAGTAAGCCTACTCTTTTTTGTCTCAATTCGGGATACTTCTTTAGGTTATCTAATAACCTTTCACTACCTAGTTGCAAAATTATTCTCCTGATATAAGTCGATTCAGAAATACTCTAATATAAAAGTGTATCAATACGAGAAGGGTTTCGCAAAAACTTTAATTCTACCGATAACTCAATTAACCTTAGAGTTGTATGAATTATTGATACTGTAGTGGATATAAACAACGAGAAGTGCACCACTTGCTCTACAGCTGGCTCAATTCATGCAAAACATGTATTTGGGTTAAAAATTATATTTCTGACTCTTCTGCTTTTGTATTTTTTCGGGTCAGAACAACATTGAGTTGAACACATTTGTATAACTTGGCGTACTTTAGGGGGGAACGTGGTTCAATTTGGAAAGATAACTCGTTTGTTATCTAGAATAATTCTGCTCACAATGGGTGGAATCGTTCTACTTTTTTATCAAAATTGCTCCCCTATCGGCCAAGTCGGTGGCTTTGATCCTACTCTTTATGACGGCTCATCTATAGATCAACTTGGTGGCAATGGTATGGGGCCTGCGGATGGTAGCCAATCCAATAACATCGACCCTCTCACTGTTCCTGGCTCCAATGAATTCTGTGCGGCCTACTCTCTTTCTGCTCCAAAAATTACTAATATTATTGTTTCAGGAAAATCTATCCCTTTAACAGATGTAAGCAATGCTTCGATAGCTTTAGATCAGCCTCTTTATGTTGGAATGGATATTGGCAATTCTTACGCCGGCATCGGTAACGATTTAAATGTACCTATCTATATTGAATATCAAAAAAGTCAATATGTCTCTGAAAAGTCGGTTTATAGTTCTGGCCTAGTGACTGTGGACAGTAACAATTTAATCGACTTAAACTTAAATAACGATATGACCTCACTACGATTAAGAGTTGACGTTGGAAACAACAACGAAAGAGAGTGTAGATCTGGTTCGGCCGACGTTGTCGTCAGAATATCAGATGCAGCTTGCTACAACAACAATAGTAATACTCAAGGTCGCACCGTACGCTTTAAAGTTAATTACATTAATAACTGTGTGACCACTAAAAAACTAACTCCTGCCTCTGCACAAGTGGATGATCAATATGGTTACGACGTAGATGTTGATGGCAATCAAATGATTGTTGCCAATTTTAACCTCAATGGAAGCGTGGCCAATCAAGGTGCAGGGATTGTCTATACAAGAAGTGGAAATGACTGGACTAACCCTCAAACTTTGTATCCCTCTGATGGGATAAAAGATCAAAACGTAACGAGTGTAGGTATTGACGGAAATCTTGCAGTCATAGGAAGCACTTTTGCTGCCTCTTTACCTACCGAAGGTAGAACGCATGGCAGAGCTTATGTTTTTAAGAATAATGCTGGGACTTGGACTCCAATTGCGACTCTAAATCCAGGAATAGGTACTGGAGACGCAAACAGACTTCTCAATCGTCCCGCTCTGTTTGGACAATCAGTGGCTGTTGATGGAAATACAATTGTCGTTTCTGCTGTTCACCATGACAATGACACCGGTTACAAACAAGGCAAAGTCTACGTCTACAATTTTGATGGTTCCAACGTAAACCTTGTACAAACACTCACTGGTTCGCAACAAAATGAATATGAATTTGGATATGACTTAGCATTAACTAACGGTACTCTCGTAGTGAGCGAACCTGTTTTAGGAAGTGCTGCTAGTTCACTCGCTGGCAAACAAACAGGTAAAGTCTACGTTTATACACTTTCAGGCCAAACCTTTGGATCTCCAGAAGTATTACAACCACCAACTGGGGTTGATCAAGACGGAATGAGATTTGGTCAATCAGTTGATACAAATGGAACAAAAGTCGTTGTTGGGGCCTATAAACAAGACAATGGGGGAGACGATCGCGGCATGGCCTTTGTCTGTGGATTAGCCGCTGGATCTTGTGCTAAACTTCCTAATCCTAAAGTGAATGCAAATCAAAACTATTTCGGACGTGGAGTTGCCATTAGTCCAAACGGACAAAATATTTTTATAGGAGCCCCCGGAGCGAATGGAACTACGAGTGAAGATTATGGTCTTGTCTTTCAATATGTCGGATCAAGTTCTTATACTGAGTATCGGGTCTACCGTCCTTTAAGAGCCGATAATCAATCTGAAAATTCATTAGGAGAAGCTATTGCTGCTACGGATACATACTTTGCAGCAGGTGCTCGTGGCCATGTGATTAGTAGTGATCGAAACGGGTCAGTGTTTGTGTTTAATCACCAAGAGAATAACGATCCTAGTAAATAAGGATGAGGTTTAATAAATGAAGTTACTGCACGTTCTGACATTCTTAGCCATAAATGGATTAGTTCCTTATGCTTTCGCTTTGGACGAAAATGGTGTAGACCCCTCTGGTCTATCCACCACACAACTGAGACTTCAAAGAGGTCTTCAAGCGCTATACACCTTTGCTAATACAAGTGGTTCCGTTCTCGATCGTTCCGGAAACGCTAATCCCATTGACCTTTCTGTGGGACCAAATGTGAGTCGTTCGAACGGACAACTTTCTGTCAATGCCGTGACTATCGTAAAATCCGCTCCTGGTACCGCAGATCGATTAGTAAATGCCTGTAAAACAAGTAATGAACTCACTCTAGAAATGTGGATAGAGAACGACACTCAAGGACAATTAGATATCATTAGTCGAAAAATACTTACTCTCTCCAATGGTTTTGCAAATGGTAATTTTCATATCTCTCAAGACTACGACAACGGTGGCGTCTACACAATGGGTGCTAAACTAGGAAATAACCGTAGAGAAGATGACCTTATAGGAGGAATGGACGACCCTAACCCGTCTACTTTTGATCTTTCTTTGAGAAACAATGTATTACGATCCAATAGAAAACAACATGTCATCTTTACGATTGATCAAAAAGGCGTCGCAAGGTCTTATGTCAGTGATGAAAATGGCATTGCCATAGAAAGAGTCGCCACAGGGGATTTTTCTGGTGGATTTACAAATTGGGCTACCGGTATGACTCTCGCCTTAGGAAATGAAGTGGATTATGAGTCTAGTAGCGCAAGAAAATTAAATGCTGATGATGTCGATAATGCCGGTACGATTAGAAACAACGGGTCCGTCGCCAGTCGTGACTGGTTAGGAACCTATCATATGGTCGCTATCTATTGTAAAGCCCTTTCTCGCTCAGAGGTCCTTGGAAGTCGTGCTCCAGGAGGATTAGCACCAAAGATCGGATTAGATCTTAATGTTCAAGTGACTCCTGAAAGAACTAAAGCATTGACCTTATACAGAAGGCTTACTGGAACCACCACTCCCATGTACGACCCAGATTTAACGACAATGGAAAACTATATTAAATCAGGAGATCTTGTCTCTGCGGCTCATGTAGCTACAGATAAGTCTGGCTTTTACAACAGAACACTAGTTGATTTTGCCACCACCATGTCTAACCGAGATGAAACCCCAAGAGCAGAACTGAATGACTTTACCGCCATGGTTGTTGGAGTCGCCCGCGATGATATAAATGCAAAAGAGCTTCTCACCGGAAACTATTTGTATGTGGGTGACATTCGTAAAACTGCTGTGAGAAGGAATATGCAAGAAGATATTTTAATGAGTAATAATCATTATTCTGATCTATCCCGTCTTGGCTATGACTTAAAAGATGTTCTAGTAAAATATCCTGTTAATGATAATCCAGCTAATAGCGTTTCTAAGCAAAAGATCATGCGTGGTGATGGAGTTCTTTTTGACCATCCAGATCCTGCAGGGTTAATTACTACACGAGCCTTTATGTCGGCGCACGCTATTGCAGGAACAAATAGAAGACTTGTTGAATATACTTTCAGAGAATTTCTCTGCCAACCCATTAACATGTGGGCTGATGCAAATGCACCAGATGCCATGGTTGGTCGAGATGTCGATCGTTATCCTGGAGGGTACAATCCGAAATTTCAAACCACCTGCCGTTCTTGTCATGCAGTTATGGATTCAATGAGACCAGCATTTGGTCGCTTTAACTTCAGTGAAGACATGAACTATGTTCAACATGGGTACATAGATAACGATACTTTCATGGAAAAAAATGCCACAGGAATTGCGACAAAAATGAATAGAAACGAAAACGTGTTTCCTGGCGGGTACGAAATGATCAATACAGGATGGAAAAACTATGCCATCACAGGAACGAATTCTGCTTATTTTGGATGGAGAGATGTTGCAAACGATCCTGTCGATGGGTCTAGTTTTTCCAGTCGACCTCAAGGGACCAATCTTGGACAATTTGCTGGAATGATTTCTCGAGCCGATGCTTTTCCAAGATGTATGGCAAAAAGAGTCTTTAAATCCGTTTGTAAAAGAGAAGTAGAAACTTTCGATGAAAATATGATCAACACAGAAGCGGAAATATTTAAGTCAAACGGCTATAACTTAAGGTCATTATTTGAACGTGTTGCTGTAACTAAAGAGTGTATAGGCCAATAACAGGGGGAAATAATGAACGTCAAAAAGTTAACATGGTATCGCATTAAAAAAGTGATACCCATATTGATCGCCACTGCCTTTATCTCCAGTGTGTTCGGTAATGGATGTAGTCAGCTCAAAGTAGATGATAGTCAACAAGGAGCACTCTGCTCAGCTGACAACGTTACAGTTCAAGCGATTGAAGACACACTCACTGCAAGCGTGGTGTCAGGAACAAATATTATAGATAACTTAAAGCGCTGTACTCAATATAGCTCTTATTACGAACAAGAATCTCAAGATTTATTAGAAGCTAAAGCTCGTCGCGATGCTAGCTTCCCAGAATTTGGATCTGTGACAGAAATTACCGGCCCTATGATGATGGGAGTTGTCGATATCGCTGGAACTATTTGTGCTGATCTTATAGATGCTAATGCAGATCTTTTTCAGCCTACTGACGACGATACCATCTCAGCCCTTTCATTGAGCTGCTGGGGATACAATGCCGACTCTGAAGAAAGAAATGAGATCTTGAATGCTATTAGTGACTTGAACAGTGAGCAAGCAAAGCTCTTTATCTGTACATCAATTTTATCAAGCACCAGCGCCGTGGTACAGTAACCGGGGGTAGAATATGAAAAAGAAAGAATTAAAAAATTCAGTAGAACAATATACAGATGTCGACAAAAAGATTTTTGAAGGCTATCTAAAATCACATGGTAAACCAGTTACTCGACGCCAGTTTCTTGCCTCTGGATTAATTCCTGGTGCGGCTGCATTAACAATGCCTACGCTGTACGACATTTTAACTAGACACAATATCTTGCACGCTGCAAACGCTGCCTGTGCAACTGGTGGCAATGACATGATTCCTATTCTAAATGTAAATTTAGACGGTGGAGCGGCAATGTCTGGAAACCTCATTCCTATGGATAAAGGTGGCCAGTTAATGGCGAGTTATTCTCAAATAGGTTCAAATGATATCGTTAATGAAATCACTCGTCCCTTTGGTGAAACCAGTGCTGCCTTTAGTGTTCAATCAGGGATTGCTCAGGGAATTCAAAACACCATGGGATTAAATGCTCAAAATGTCGCTGCCATTGGATTTATGGCCGGAAGTACAGATGACTCTAACTCCAACTATTGGGGAATCAATGGATTCATCAATCGCGCTGGAGTTGCTGGCACGATCCTTCCTGATTTAGGGCAAAACGTAAACCAGCAAGCTTATTTCACACCTCCTTCAGCATTAAACGTCGGAAGCTTTGCTGATATTGAAGCCGCTATCGGGGTCGGTGGTGCTTTAGATCTTTTAAATAAAACTCAAAAAGGAAAATTACTTAAAGTTATTGAAAACCTCAGCGCCAGCCAAGCAAGAAAACTTGCTCAACAGTCTGGAGGAAAAACGCTCAATCAACTGATTGAAGATGCAACAGGTTTAAATACAGAGCTTTTAACAGCAAATGATTTAGGGATCGATCCCTCAACGAATGCTGGATTTCAAAATGTATGGACCGATGCTAATGGAAACCTTGTGAACCAAGCTCAAGCCGCTGTTACCTTTAACGTATTAAATAAGACCTCAGGAATGGGATCCATTAATATGGGAGGGTATGACTACCATGGCGCCAACAATCGAGTCACCCAAAACACTCGAGACCTACAGGCTGGTGAAATGGTCGGAAGAATCATGCAATCTGCAGCAATTTTAGGAAAACCCGTGGTGGTCACGGTTACGAGTGATGGCGCGGTGAGCTCTAGTGATGGTGTTAATTTCTCGAGCGACTCAGGAAATCGTGGATTAGCTATGATGTTTCTCTACCACCCTTCTAGAAAACCAACCGTTCTAAAAGGACAAGTCGGAGCTTATAAGAACCAAGTCGTTGATACTGACTCATCATTGATTATTGGAGGCAACGAAGCCTTAGCCACAGCAGCAATGTTTGCAAACTATATGGCCTTTAATGGGAAACTGAATGAAACCGAGGCAGCAACAGGGAGACTCGATGAAATCAACAAAAATTATGACAAACTAGTGGTCGTAGCTGACGAGAAAATTAGCTAAAGAGAGTTGTGTAAAAAAGACTGTATGTTTTGAGGACGTTATAATGAAAAAATTGTTATTAACAATCGTTGTGTTTGCCGTGGGAGTGATTCCGGTGTTCTTTAATAGCTGCACCGGCGCCGAACATGAAGGAAGTGCTTTAAATAGTTCATTTAAAGCCTTTGATGGCACGTGCACTTTGATTGACGAAGAAGATCTTTTCATTAAAACATTTTACCCCTTTTTGAATAAACAATGTATTTCCTGTCACACACCTGGAGGAGAAGGTAAAGGAGCCTTCGCCTCAGGAGCTCCCCAACAGTCTTTCGATGCTTTTCGCTTTGTCGGGTATAGAAAAATTGCGGACTACGCCACCGACGGTGGTCACAACCCTCCCTACACCGGACCACATCATGACAGAGTAGTTACAGGATTAGTTTATGGCTGGGAGCAAGGAGAAGTCGAACTTGCGGCATGTGGTGGAAGATCTAATGATATTGCTGACTTTATTTCTGATCCCTACGAAGGCAACAGAATTCATCTAAAAAGTAAACCCATCAATCCCACGCTTGATAATACCGGTGTTGTTTCATGGATTGTTAACGATGAGGTGGCATTTCTTGAAGGTTCGGCTAAACAACCCAACCTACCTGGAGCTATTTTTGAGCTTTCTTATCGAGCCATTCAAGATCCAGCAACAGGAAACACAAGCTACCAGTTTTTTAATCCTGTCTTAAGAGATTCCACGGTAGATGCTGTTGTAGAGAGCATACGAGTAAAACTTAATGGTAATTTTATTAGAAATGAAACTACATTTTCTTTTGCCTATGCAGAAGTACGGGCTGGAGAAAATCGCCGACTAGAGACGGGTTCTATTGTTGCTCAAGGTGATATAAGAAAAAGTGATTTAATCTCTGTTTCTTTTGGCATACTCCAACAGCCAGAGACGCCGTTTCCTCCCCCACCACCATTACCGGTGGCTTCTATTGAAATAGCAGGAGGAGGATCATCGACCACGGTCTCTGAGCAAAATGGTAGAGTCGCCGTCAGAGACATTGATGGTAATATTACCGGAAATAGTGTTTACAAAGACATCACCGTTAAACTCAGCTTCGCAAAAACTGAACGCTCAGTGGTGTATCTCCAAGTAGATTCTAGTTCTACAGCAAAAACAGAATGCTGCTTCAACTTTATTCCTGACAATGAAGATGATCCTGCAAGTATATCTAATTTTGACAAAGACGTTCTATTAGAAAATATTGTGGGACAAGGAGACGGTATTAGCTTAGCCCGAGTCACAAAAGGTCAAAGTTTTGTCTTAGTCTTCTTACCCAATGAAACTCAACAAACTATTCGAGTTCATTTAGAAGACGACAGTCGTTTTGAACAATGGGATACAAATAATGATGCGATCATCGACAAAGACACCGAATCATTGAAGATCAATATTGTGGACTATGAAATTGAAGGCGCCTTTGAAATTCTTAAAGGAAATATTAGCCAAACCAACGCCACCGTCACCGTAAACATTAAAGACAATGATGTAGCTCCTCAGTTTGGAGAAACTACACTTACAGACTTATTAGCTCCTGGCGGTTTGTTTAGAGAAAATTGTATCACCTGTCATAATCCATATACCAGAGACAATGACGGTCGTGCAGTCCCCTATGTAATGACGAGCTATACAGATCTTACAGACGAAAATCGTATTCAAGTAGGAAATACCGGAGACCCTATCCAAGACATGAAGACGGCTCAGGGAAGCTTGCTCTACTTGCGACTCTTTCCTGATATTATTGCCGAAATTGATGGAAGTGGAAATCATACCGGAAAGTATTTTAAAGTGGGAGACTGTCCGAGTGGCTCAACTTGCACAGGGCCTTTAGGGCTTGGCCCAATGCCTCTTTCTCCGCCTGAGTTTACCGCCTCTGAAAAATCTCAAGTACTCAACTGGATTTTAAATGGTGGAAAGAATAATTAAAAAGGTAACAGTTCCCTTTTCACTTTGCTTTGCGTAAAAAAACTGGCTCTCGTTTAATTCTTCTGTGGAGCCAGTTTTAAGAAAAATTCTAGATTACTTTAAAAAATCATGTGAAAAATTTAAGGTCAAATCCTGCTGAACCTGCCACTCTTCAACCACTTTAATTTGATGAATTGCTTTATACTGATACTTCAAACTTGACCAAGAACTGAGTTTGGATTCGTAACCTATAACTCCTTCTACTTGCGTAAACTCCACATCATCTTTATCTTTTAAGGAGCCTGTTCCTTTGTCCGTATTAAAAGGATAAAGAGCCTCAACACTCATGTTAAACTTAGACGTCTCATTAATTTGATTGAGATATTCAAATCCTACCTCAAAACCTACTTCCGAGTAGGGAGCAATCTCACTTACGGTCACTGTTGTCGAAGTAGCATCATCTACCTTGAATTGATTACTACTCGCGGTCACCTGAATGGCTCCAAGACCCGCTCTTAACTCTAAAGAAGAGGTTTCTGTCTTAACAGGCTGAGAAAAAAAGCCTACAGACTCCTTCGTAGTCACCACTCCAAAGCCATCCACTAAATGAAATGAATCTACACCTGTTTGACCTGGAAGAGAATTTCCATTTTTATCAAAGACCACATAATTTACCGCTGATGCTCTTACATCATCCCCGCGAAAAATATTTGTTTGAGCAGAAAACTTACCATAAGGACCAATAGAAGGATAACTCTCTAAATGATAGAGGTATAAACTATCTATTTTCAGCTCATCACTAGATTTGATATATTTTGGAAGTGCTGGAGTTCTTGTTGTTGCACCTTTAACTCCTAACCCATTTCTCCACTCACTCTTTTCAGTCTTCTTACTAAACTTTCCTGTTAACTCAAGACCATAGGTGTTTGAATCACCGCTTTGTTGGCCAACAACATCCTTACTGGAATTTATCGCCACATTTCCTGTAAGTTTCAACAGATGGTTCCACCCCATTTTAATTTCATCCAGTTTTTCTTGTTTATCTGGCACCAAGTCCTCAGCAGCGATGGCATTTAGAGAAGATAAAACCAATAACAAGGTCCCTGCCACTGACATAAATAATTTCTTCATTCTACGACTCCCTAAGTGATGTGTTAAAGTAATGTGTTAAAGTATTTTACCAAGGATTGAGTGGCCATCTCTTGAGTCATTCCATAGTGATTGGCCACCAAGGAGATCAAGTCAAAAAGGCTTCTCTTTCCATCGATGGTGGACAATACCTCAAAATAAATTTTACTTTCAATGAGTTTTTGCATTAACACGGGGTCTTTAGGGATAGGTAAAGAAAAATCATTTAACCATTGTGGTCGGTCTTCAAAATATGCGGGATCTTTGCTATTTTTAACTTTGACAAAAACCAAATAACTCATCTGCTCACTGCGTCTTTGCGCAGAAAGAGGAGACTGTAAATAAGGCCCTTCAAAGGATTGCTGATATTCTAATTCAAACCCCACTTCTTGGGCGAGCTCAATCAATTCTTCTAAGAGTACTTTTTGCTCCAATTGATCTTTATTAAAACCACTAGGGCCAAAATAAATCCAACGCCCTTTCTGTTTCAATATTCTATTTATCCGTTTTATATATTCGTCAACCGGTTGTCGTAAAATGTCCAAAAACCAAGGAGTGGCTACGGTATCAAAAGAATTTGCATTAAAAATGAGGTTGTTTCCATCAGCGTATAAAAACGAAATTTTATCCTTTATAGCTTCGGGAGCGCTTAAACTCCACTTTCTACAGCATTTCTCTATTGACTTGGGAGACAATGGAATTTCCGTAAGATCAATGGACCTTCCATCCAGAATTATTCTCCTTGCTAAAGTGAAGAGAAATGGATTTATATCCAATAAAACCATTTGGTTTATGTTGTAATGTTTAAAAAGATCATAGGACCAACGACAACTTCCCGCTCCTAAGACACATAGATCTCCTAAGGAATTCACTTTATAGTTTTCTACAAGAGGGCGTAGACACTTTTCATTTTCTTCTTGTGGCCATCCCCAATCTCTAAACACATTAAAATAGTAACTTTCAATAGATTGGTTTTTAAATTGAAAATTCATCGATGTTTGGTGATCATTAGGAAAAATAAAATCCAAAAGGGTTTTTAATTGTAAAGCACTCTCTTCATAAGCCTGAGCAAGTGTTTCTAGCCGCTGAGCGGTCAATCCTTTTGCTTCACCGAGAGCCTGATGACTCTCTGAGGCTTTAATGTTAAAATAATCGAAAAGTCTCGCTATACTTTGCTGCCAGTGAACTAAAGATTCCTGGGGTGAGCGAAAGATCCATGGAATACCATCCAATAAAGGGTATTCAGAACTACAGGATCGACAAGACAGTCCCTCTTCAACCTCTTCTATGGAGTTTACTTGCAGACAGCTCGGGCATTTTATAATTTCATAAATATTTTTAAAAGACATAGTCCAAGTCTAAAAAGACAAAGCCCTTAAAGCAATAATTATGACTGAACTATCAAATTTAATAGACTATTTAATCCGCCAATGCTTCTACAATAGATAAGATCTGCGCATTAGTGAGATCTCTTAATCCTTGGATATTCATTTGCGGCTGGTCAGCAATCGCATTTCTAATATGAACGTCAGTTCTGTTTCTCTTATCTGTTGTAGCAATGTTTCCATGACATCTGCGACAGGCCAAATCCCAAAGCCTCTCTCCGTCAGTTCTATTACCACCACCTTCTATAGGAATAAGAATCTCATAATCCTTTCCTAGAACATCATCACCTAGATAAAAAGGATCTTGCAATAAAATCCAGTCTCTCAAAAAAGCCAAATCATTGGAATTTAGTTCTGGCTTAATTTCATCGATAAGACCAGGATGATTATCGATCATAAACACATAAAGAGGAGAAAGTTGCGGGTCTCCTTTAACGATGTAGTTGTTATCCAATAAAAATTGAACTTCAAAAGAATTAAGATCCAAATTAGAAATGTCACTATGACAGGCAGAACATCTTTCGGTGAATAATTCTCCAGCCCGCACATTATACTCTTGTACTTTTAAACTTAATAGTTCTGCTTCAGAAATAGGATTATCTTCATGCTTTGCGCAGTTTTGAAATGCCAGCATGACACTCGTTAAAAATAAAATTGAACCTAACGTGAGTCTTTTCCTCATTCAATACCCCAAAGATAAACGAATACATTTTCAATAAGCCTTATAAATAGTTTATCATATTAGATTTTTTTGCGTTGTCTCAATTTGAGAAGTCTCTTTTTGAAACAAGAAAAATGGAATTTGACGACCGATAAGTCATTTTTTTATAAAATTGTTGCAGAATTTTATAAGCGGGCTCAGATAAATGTTGAAGATTGTTTTCCTCCAATACCCCACAAGCCCGCCAAAGCCTTTTATAGGCTAGAGCTCTTCTCTTTGGTCTTTACTCTTTCTTTTGCCGATTTAACATCATTCTGACAAATTCCCAATTTGGTTTCATACTCCTCTCTTCGCTTTTGCAATAGAGATTTGTACTTTTTAAAACGTTCAATTCTTTGAGTTAAAAACTCTTCAGAAACTCCCACTAATTCTCCGCTTTCGTCTTTTCCAAATTTAAGCAAAGGGTCTTCATTAATAACTGGTGCAGCGGGCTCGATCGGAGCTAATTTCCCGGTACCGCCATACTTAACGGAATTCACTTCAGCTTTACACTCTTTATAGGCGCCATAAAGACCTTTTGTGCCATATTCACGGTTACCGTAAACTTCATATTCGATTCCATAAGTTTCATTTTCTAAATGTCTTAACTCTTCAGCTAACAATACTTTCTTTTGAACTTTCAATTTGTTATCTCTAATTCCTAAATGATCTTGCCCGGATATCTTTTTCTCGTTTTCTAATTTAGTGTCTAAATCTTGAACTTCGTTATCTTTCTCTAATTGACTAGCGCAAGCAGCGAATAGCAAAACACTCACTAGAGCTAAAATCAGATCTATTTTCTTGTTCATGAACTTCTCCTTCTGATGTTGAACAATCCCTTACGGATAAAGTTCATTAAATATTTCTTCATTGCACAACTCAAGACTAAAATGACGCTATTTTATGGTGTGTTAATTAAAACTTGCTCTAAACCTTTTCTTTTAGGTGCTGGAGGTATAATTTCGGGTTTCCCCACCCATAAAAATCCTACAATTTCAATTTCCGCAGAGCTCCATTTTATCCATTCATAGAGCTCTATTTGCTCTGTAATCCTTCCTGTACTCCACTTACAACCCAATCCTTTTGCCCATAAATACAAGGATATATTCTGTACGCCACAGGCCACGGAAGCATAATTTTCTCGAGATTCTTTGATATTTTCTGAACGCGTGCACCCTAAAGCGAGTAATGAATGCTTAGATCTATAATTATGTATCATTTTTTCTTTTTTTAGGCTCCCCATGTTAGGATCAAGCCCCAAATTAAGCTGTAGAATCTGTTCTTTTACTTCTGGCCCAATATGAGCAAATCGCCAGGGCTCGGTGTTTTTATGATTCGGAGCCCATCGCGCCAAATCTAAGGCCTCCGACAACAACTCAGTATCTACGGGCTCATTCAAAAATCGATGAATGGTCCTTCTTTCTTGTATAATCTCTTCAATCTTCATTTTCATCCTCTATTCGACTAAATGCATACTCCCGAATCTTTTTATAATGTGGGCTATAATTATTTACTTTACTCTCGTAAAGATACATTTTTTCAACTCTCAGTTTTTCAAAGGATCGTCGTTGAAATGGAGAGATCAGGTCTTTAGTGGAACACGCGTTTTTTATTCTCCCAATGGTCAGATGAGGATGATACTCCAGCTCAGGCTCTTCTCTTTCGCAGTAGATTTGCAAACGATTCTGCAGCTCTTCGTGTAAACTATGAAGCACCTTTTTGCTCTGCACACCAATATAAATAACTCGAGAAGACAACTGACTTGGAAACGCATCCATCCCCTTAATTTTTAGCGTGAAAGGAGAAAACATCTCGCTCACCTCATGGATATGATGGCTAATTTCATCCAGCTTTTCTTCCTCCACGGAACCCATAAAAAACAAAGTAATGTGATGGTTTTCAGCAGGAACCCACTTGATATCAGTACTTCTTTTTTTTGCTGAAGCTTTAACTTTTTTAACTGCATCTTCATAATACTGTTGCCCAATTAAACGAGCCTCCAGAGCCACAAAAATCCTTTTATTCATAACTTTCAAACTTTTCTGACAATTGCATCCATTGAATCTCTAACTCTTTTATCATTTCTCCAGTGAGATGAGCCTGCTTAAAAAGCTCTGGATCATTTTTTTTAATCATTTCGTCATTCAATCTTAACAGATCATTGTTTAGATCATTTATTTTTCTCTCTACGCCATTCATTTGCTTTTCTATATCTCTTTGAACTTTCTTAAGTCTTTTAAGATTTCCTTTTGCTTCTCCAGATATATCGGCAGATTTATTTTTCTTTGGTTCTTCTTGATCATATTCAGACTCTAATGACCTATTCTTTAAAGCTCCCTTTTCTAAACTCCAAATGTACTCTTCATAAGTTCCTGGATATTTTGTCGCTTTTCCACCATCAATTTCAACTATTTGCGTCGCCACTTGCTGAACAAAACTTCTGTCATGGCTCACAAATAAAATTGTTCCTTTATATCGACCTAGAGCTTGAGCCAATGCCTCTACTGTATAAAAATCTAAATGGTTAGTCGGCTCGTCCAACAATAGAATGGGAGCTTTAGACAATAATATTTTGCCTAAACTCACTCTTGCTTTCTCTCCTCCAGAAAGTACCCTTATTGGCTTATGAACATCATCTCCCGAAAACAAAAGTCCGCCCGCTAAATCTAAAACCTCTTGAGTCCTCACATGAGTTCCTGCAGATTCTTCTAGCTCTTGCAATACCGAACAATTAAGATCTAACTCTTCAGCAACATGTTGCCCGTAGTAGGCCGTATTCATTTCATAGCCGAATTGTATGTTACCGGCCTGAGTAGGTAAAATCCCTTGAATACCCTTTAACAAAGTGGATTTGCCAGCTCCATTATGTCCGACAATAGCCATTTTCTGGCCTCCTGCTATCTCGAGATTGACATCCTCAAGGACCTTAACTTCCCCATAACCCAATTGAACATTTTCAATTTCAAGAGCCATTTTCCCCACTCTATGAGGCTCTGGTAACTTAATTTGAGCCCTTATCGGCAAAGGCTTTACTTCGATTTTTTGCATTTTATCGAGTCGCTTCAACCGGGATTGAGCTTGCCGAGCTTTTGTAGCCTTAGCTCCAAATCTATTTACAAAATTCAAAATCTCTTTTCTCACTGCCGATTGAGCTAACTGTTGCTTTTCTAAATGTTCGCGCAACAATGCCTTTTGTTCAAAGTAGTCTTCAATGCTTCCACTATATTTTGTGATTTCTCCAGCTTCGACTTCCAAAGTATGATCCGTAGTTCTCTTTAAAAACTCCCTATCATGACTAATGAGAAGCATCGCTCCGGGATAATCTAAAATAAACTTTTCTAAAAGCAACAGAGTCTCAATATCTAAATAGTTGGTTGGCTCATCTAAAAGCATCAAATTTGGGCTTTCCGCATAAAGCCGCAAAAGCTTAGCTCTCATCCTGTAACCACCACTCATTGCCTTTATAGGTTTTTCAAAGAAATCTTCAGGGATATCTAGTTCTTTCGCATAGGCCTTTACATCCCATATAGGTCTATATAGGCCTTCTAAATAGGACTCTAGAGTCGTTTCTTCAGGCCAATGATCTTCTTGAGCTAAATAGCTTAAGTGAAGTCCTTGAGATTTAACCACTGTGCCTTCATCCAAATTTTCTTTATCGAGAAGAATTTTAAACAACGTAGACTTACCAGCTCCATTAGGACCAATCACACCAATTTTTTCTCCTTCATTGATGGCAAAGGTCGCCTGATGGAATAAATTTTTCATGGAGTAAGATTTACTTCCACTTTGAAGCTGCAACAGAGATTTCGACATAAAAAATAACTAGCACAATGTTGACAACAAGGCTAATCCTTTATTACTTCCCAATGAGAGAAACGCAGAAAAGGGGTATTTCATTGAGTTCTTTTAAAGGACCTAAAGACAAAATAAAAAGCACCATAACTGGAATTCGATATCTAAAACGAATGAGTTCTGAAGTCGTCGTTTATAGAATAATGCCTAATTTTTTAATGAATATTATGCAAAAGTACTTTCGTCTTGAAATCGAAGGCTTAGAAAATATCCCTAAAAATGGAGGAGCCATCATAGCCCCTAATCACTCGGGATTCGCCGGCTTCGATGCGATGATCTTGACCCATGAAATTTTTAAAGGAAAACATCGCATTCCCAGAGTCCTAACTCATTACTTATGGTTTATAACAAAAGCGACATCCATCCCGGCAAACAAAATGGGCTATATTGAGGCCACTACCGAGAATGGCCTCAAAGAGCTGCAAAAAGGTCATCTGATTATACTTTTCCCTGAAGGCGAAAATGGAAACTTTAAACCCACCTCAAAAGCTTATACCCTTCAGGAGTTTAAACGAGGCTTTGTACGTATGGCTCTCAACACCAACACGCCGATTATTCCCACTATTGTGATCGGTGCCGAAGAAACCAATATTAACTTAAAGCAACTAAAGCTAGGAAAGTACCTTCCCGGCCTAACCCTACCTTTACCTATGAACGTTATTCCCCTACCGGTTAAATGGAAAATAAAGTTCTTGCCACCTATTTTTTTAGATGAAGCTCCAGGAACTGTAAATGATCGAGCAAGAGTTAAAGAAATAGCCGATGAAATTCAAAGCACATTGCAACAGGCCATAAACACAGAACTTCAAAACAGACCAGGAATTTTTATTGAACGTCCTCAGTGGTTAGATACAATCATTAAAGAGCTAACAAAGGTTGTTCGTGACAAATCAAAATGAGCCTATCCATACTGCATTTACTCAATTGATGGGGATAAAGTACCCAATTATAGGTGCGCCTATGTTTTTAGTTTCTAATGAAGACATGGTC
>JAGRAA010000467.1 GCA_020435185.1 Bdellovibrionales bacterium
GCCCGACCTCAGGATCCATTGTGCTAAATACATTAATAAATGACCGTGAAAAATATATGCTCCCTTATAACCCATTAAAAGCTTCGGTCGCACAACAGCTTCCACGCAATGCCGAGGTTAGAATCAAGATGTTTTCTCCAGATAATTTTTCTTCAGGAAAAGCCAAAAAAATTAAAACCGAAGATCAGATCTTTGGTAAACCGATCAACGGCAAAAGGGACCTCGGTTTACAGATAAGACAGTTGCACGAGATGTTACTTGCCCATGGTGTTCAATCAAAGCTACGTATTGTTGAAAAAACTCTTTCTGACAAAGTTATAAAAAATGAACTCATTGAAAATTTAAAATCAAAAAATGACTACGTCGTTGTGAACTACAAAAGACTTCTTCTGGGACAAGAGGGCGGAGGCCATATTTCTCCGTTAGGAGCTTACCAC
This sequence comes from Bdellovibrionales bacterium, assembly GCA_020435185.1. Taxonomy (GTDB): domain Bacteria; phylum Bdellovibrionota; class Bdellovibrionia; order Bdellovibrionales; family UBA1609; genus JAGRAA01. Next base: position 438 of record JAGRAA010000467.1, read on the forward strand.
AAACCTTCAGATTCATTTTTAGTCATGGACGTAAATCCCGATAAATATGACTGGGTATGGGTAAAGGCAGAAAAACTCATTCAGGCGATGAGATCATTCGATACCGTAGAAAATCGAGGATATGTTTTAGTAAGTCTTTGAAATACTAAAGCGTTTATGGGTATGTAATGGCACCTGTTGGCTCTTATGTCTAAAAACACACATCATTTCAAGTTGTTACGATTGACATCGTCAAACGCATGGACCACTCGAGAAACTTTTTCAAAGCAATCCATGATTTGCTCATAAACACAAAAGATATATTATATATATGGGGTGAATTTTAAGGTAGTGAGTAAACAATACTCATTACCACAAACAATTTATAAGTATTGTTAATGCGAATAACAGCAACAAAATCTCGGACAGTCTCTATTCAATATTTGCCAACTAACCTTGATTATTTATAGAAGACCCCATGATCTTTCCAAATAGCTGTATGAGTGGAACTTCTTGAAATGAAATTCTATGACTGTAGTTTTTTACGTTAATCCCTTCATTTATGATTACCATCGTAGAGCTATATAGATTATCAAAATACTTTATATGTATGCTTTGCTAGAATATTCATGATTTTTTTGGCACTATTGTTGCTTTCTTTAAGCAGAAAATAGTTTAAGGAGATTAGCTTGGGAAAATCGGCTAAGTTTTTTACAACTGTCGGCTTGATTATGACTTTGACCGGCGTTTCGTTCGCAAAAACAAGTACTTCCGTTGCGTCAACAGCAATCAATATTCGAATAAATGTGGCTTATTCCGCAAACAGCCATTGGAGTGAATCAGAGATTTACGAGCGCTTTGAAGCTATTAAAGATAGCTTCAAAAACGCATGCTCTGATGTAAATCTTATTTTAAATGAACTTGTTAGAATCGAAGATAAAGAGCTTCAAGACATTGACGGCTCATTGACGCCACAAAGCGCGAATCAAATAAAAAGAGTACTTTCATTATTTAAAGATAAAATTCACCCAGTTCTTCTTTATGTACGACAAGGAAAATGGGATTTTGAAAACCAAAATGATCAACACTTTACAGATTCGATCAGTAAGGCATATATGTTCGGTGGGCCGAGACTATTGCCCAACCTAGAACTTCTTCAATGGAATGATCCTCGTATTAAAGAAAACTCAGTGACTGGCTGGGAAATGGGCAATTTAGATTGGAATAGGTATGAAGAACTTAAACCTCTTCAAGGGGTTGTTTTAATTGGACAAGCGAATTCATTTAAAGATCTACAACAGGGTTTACATGGAGATTTAACAAATTTGGATAGGCACGAACTTGGGCATGTCTTACTAAATGATGGTTCTCATCGGAATACAGTTGAAAATTTCATGTCTGATGATCCAAACAAAAGACATGGATTAGATCCTGATCAATGTGAGATTATTCGATCATATAACATTCTTGATTCTCTAAGAGACATAAATATTAAATATGGTATGGCGCAACTATGTTTACTCTACAAAAGAAAAGGAATTTTAAACCAGCCTTCTTATTGCATAGAGAAATAAGATCAATCAAACTCTAATTCGGTTTCCCACTTTAATTCAGGGACTTTGATATGCTGTTCTTGCTTTAATCTCGCATTTTCATTTTCCAAAATCTGAACAAGCATTTGTAAATTAGAAATTTCATCTTTTAAAATTAAGATCTGTTCTTGCTTTTCCTGCAACACGAGGCCGTAGGCTTTTTTTATCTCTCTCAATAAATTCGTCGCTGAGGCAATCATAGGAGAATCTTCTATATAGTCTGATGTTTCTTCTACTTCTGGTTTTTCAACAGCCGGCATTGCTTGCTCACTTGTGAAAACCTCTCCAAGCCCTTGACCCTCGCTAGGAGAATCAAAGGCTTGGGATTCGTGTGTGTGTGTAGAAACAATACTTTGGTGCTGTGGGGAGCGATGTCCCTTTAAATTTGGGCTATCATCCTTAAAGCTATAATCAATGGTGTGGTCACTTAGAGGTAAGTTCTTGATGATGTATTTACCGTTTTCAAAACGGTACTCTACCTTTTTACCTTTTATTCTTCTTCTGAGAGTGGATTGGCTGACCTTATATTTTTGCGAATATTCAGCTAAGGTTATCCAAGTGTCCTGAGTCATTCTTTGTCATCCTCCATCGTCTGACTAGTCAACAGTATCTATCCATTTGCGCTTTGTAAAGACCCCTCACCAACTTTAAGACCTTCGGCCATAAGCATAGTCATGCATAGTCAAAAAATAGCTAAAAGTCTTGTTCTTTTATCTATCATCCATCCTCACCATATCAAAACACATTCTTAACACTATCCAACACCTATTCTCTTCATCAAATACCTATTCAGGGTATTCATTTGAGTAGTCATCACGCCGTGACCAAGCTTAAAAGGCCAGTAACTTCAACTAATTAGTGAAAATTTAGAGGATTCGCTATACAATATTAGGATGCGCTTAAGTGAAAAAAAGAAGCCTTCTTTAGTTCTCAGTGGAGGTGGCGTCAAAGCCGCTGCTTTCCATATTGGGGTTTGTCTGGCTCTCCGCGAAAAAGGCTTTAAGTTTGCCGGCGGAAGTCCTTCCAAAGTTCTAAATGATTTTGCCGAAAACGAAATGACCTTTAAGACTTACGTAGGCTCCAGCGCCGGAAGTATCATTGCCACGCTCTTGGCCTCGGGGTTTTCAGTGGAATCTCTGATTGAAGCCTTTGCCGTAGGAGCAGGGATCACGAATAAGCGCTGGATAAACTCCGGAAAAAAACTGCGGCCTCTGACTTATAGAGATATTTTTGCTTTAAATATTTCTTCTGGGCACCCTTCACGATTATTCCCCAGTTTTTTTAATAAGAAGCCACTGATCACTGGAGGATTAGAGGTCCTTCTCAAACAGGGTTTTAAAGTAAATGGGCTTTTTAGCACAAGAAATATCGAAAAGTACTTAAGAGAAAACGTCGTTGAAGACAATTACTTCAGCTCTTTAGGAGTTGATCTGTTTATTATCGCGACTCAATTGAATCATTCTCGAAAAGTGGTATTTGGCAATTTTGAGCAAACCACAAAAACAGAAGAGATTAAATATGCTAATTATGCACAAATCTCTCATGCTGTTGCTGCAAGCACCAGTCTTCCACCCGCTTTTGCTCCATATAAAATCCCTAACGACGAAGGTCTTGAAAAGTATTTTTTTGACGGCGAAATTCGCGATACCCTGAGTACCCATGTTCCTTATGATTTTGGAAGCGATCTAATTATAGCCAGTTATTCCATTCAACCTTATCATTATAACCCAGAAATTGGATCTCTTAACGAATTTGGTATTCCGGCTATTATTAACCAAGCCTTGTACCAAGTGGTTGAACAAAAAATAAGTACCCATAGAAAGCATATTCGACAATTAAGAAGTCTTATTAACGCTGTCGATGGATATCTTAAAGAAATTAACTTACCTACTGATCAAAGAGAAAAATTGCTAGATATTTTATTATCTAAAACAGATTTTAAGCCTGAGGTGGACACCATCTATATCCACCCGAATCCCAAAGACTATAAGTTCTTTTTTTACGATCATTTCAGTTTGAACCCAAATATTTTAGCTCGAATCGTCCAAAAAGGGTTT
>JAGRAA010000468.1 GCA_020435185.1 Bdellovibrionales bacterium
CAGAAAGAAATTGTTCTGTTGTTAAAATTTGAAGGCTTGAGTATCGCTGAAGTAGCCAAGCGAATGAATATGTCTGAGTCTGCAATTAAGGTAGCGGCTCATAGAAGTTATAAGAAAATTTATGAGGTTTTTAGATGAAGGCCTTGGATAAAACAAATCAGTTGATTAAAGATTTAACAGAGGAGTTGCCTCCTGTTAAAGTACTTCCGTCTCCTTATAAAAGAACAATTAAGTTATTAGTTGTATTTTTTTCTTTGTTTATTTTAACGGGTTTATCGAGTCAATATCTTCATTCAGACTTGTCTACTGAATTTATTATTGAATCTTTTCTAATTTTATTCACCTTTATATTGTCTCTTTTGGCGGCTCTTCATCAGAATATTCCGGGCCTAGAAAAGAGCCGATGGCATCTTTGGCCTGTTTATTTATTTGGGGCCTGGGTCTTACTTCTATTGAGCACATTGTGGTTCGGCAATGAAGGATTTTGGGGACAGACTAGCAATATTCACCCAACTGTTCATTGCCCTTTAACGATTTTTACGCTGGGGAGTTTGGGAGCCTTTTTTACAATTAGAGAAATAAGGAAAGGAGCTGTTCTAAATAGAACTAAATTGCTATTTTTTATTTTGTTGTCAGGATTTACATTTGGAGCTTTAGCTCCTCAGTTTTATTGCCCATTTAAAGAAGCAGAACATATAATCACCATGCATTTATTTCCTGTAGTTGTTTTAATTGGGTTCATTTTTTTGATATTTAAAGATCGTTTTTTCATTCGAAAATCAGAGTGACCTCTTTTCGTACTTGTCTATTGTAAACTCGTAATAAACTGCTATAACAGAATGATGAAAACAAACTTAAAAATTCCAATATTTGCGGCCTTGGATTTAACTGAAAAAAATAAAGTTTTAGATCTAGCACGTAAAATTAATCCTTATGTTGGGGGATTTAAAATAGGTCCGCGTTTGAGTGTCAAATACGGAGGAAGCATAATAAACGAGCTTTCAACTATGGCTCCTGTATTTTTAGACGCCAAATACTATGATATCCCTTCAGTTACAGAGGCTTCAGTGAGAGCTTCATTTGAACAAGGAGCAAGCTATGTCACTGTTCATGCTATGTGTGGCGAAGAGGCCTTGTTAAGGCTTGCGGAATTACAAATGAGTTTGAATCAGCAACGTTTTTTTCGAGTTGTAGCTGTGACAATTTTGACAAGTTATGCGGAAGGAGCCTTGCCTCCGAATTTTTCTACATCTGCTATTTCTGTCCAGGTTGAGCAGCTGGTTGATCTTGTTGTTCGTTGTGGTTTAAATACCGTTGTTTGCTCTCCACAAGAAGTTTTGAGATTAAAAGATAAATTTAATTCGGTTGATTTTATTACTCCAGGCATTCGACTTCCTCATGAAGATAAAGGTGATCAAAAAAGAATTTTGGGTCCTAAGGAAAGCTTACAAAGAGGAGCCTCTGCTATTGTCGTTGGCAGACCAATTTATGAGGCCAAAGATGCAGAATCGGCTGCTAAAAACTACTTTGATTTGATTCAAGAAGGGCTTTTGGTTTGAGAAAAGTTGTTGGAATACATTCTTGCTTAGAGGCCTTGCGGGTTCGTCCTAAGAGCGTAAAAGCTGTATATATTAAGAAAGGTAAGAAGCCTCAGGTGAATCAGATTCAATCTATAATCGAAATGGCGCAAAAATATAGAATAAAGATTATTGAAAAGGATATGTCGTTTTTCGAAAATGTGGCACAAACCCATCAAGGCATTTGCATCGAAGTGAGTGACGGTCCCCAATTTAGTTGGGAGAGTTTGGAAAATAAAGAAAAATGCACTTTAGTTTTTCTTGATGAGCTAGAGGATCCTCATAATTTGGGAGCGATTTTAAGAACCTGTTGGTTGTTTGGGGTGGTTGCAGTTTTTGTTACATCTAGAAGAAGTGCTTCCTTGACTCCTGCCGCCGCTAAAGTGGCGAGTGGTGCGGCCGAGCACGTTCCAATTGTAGAGCTCAATAATTTTACAGCAGCCTTGCAAGATCTAAAAAATATGGGTTTTTGGGTTTATGGTATGAGTGAAAAGGCTAAAGAAACAGTGGCTCAGACGCAATTTTCCGAGAAATCCGTGCTCATCGTGGGGGCTGAAGGAAAGGGTTTGAGAAAATCCACTTTGGGGTTTTGTGATCAACTGGTGGCTCTTCCTCAGGTAGAAAAAAGCGCAAGCCTAAATGCTTCAGTGGCGGCTAGTTTGGTTATTTATGAGGCTACAAAAAGTCATTTCTCCTAGGATATGCATAAATTTTGCCCAACATGAGGCGTCAAGGATTAATCTGTTTAAAATCATTGAAAAAAATTTTTGACTAAAGGCTTTTATTTCAAGTAGAAGTTGCGTTTACGCATGAGCGGTAACCAAATTTAAGGTTTGCTTATTTGTTTACAAGAAATGTTCTAAGAATGTTTCTCTGCTGATGCTGGGTTAGCTCAATTGGTAGAGCAGCTGA
>JAGRAA010000469.1 GCA_020435185.1 Bdellovibrionales bacterium
ACACTTTGGTGTCCATATCGCGTTAAAAGTATAATGCATTGTGGACACCAAAGTGTGTCCGTACCTTTTATTATAATCGAAAGGGGATCGAGATGAAAAAAACTTTATTTATAATTCTAATTTTTGTTTTTACACAAAAGGTTTTTGCGAAAGGATTGTTGATTGAGGATACAGAGAGCGGAACAGCGATTTATCCTCCGGTTTTAGAGCAGGTGAGAACGCGATTGATACAAGAAAATTTTGCCTACAGTTATTTTGAGGGAGATTTAACGGTGCTAAGAAGAATCAATTATAAATCTCTGTGTGTGGAGTTCTCGAATGATTATGCGCATGTTGAAATGAAAAAACGAATAGAGTCAGGCCTTGTGAGTACCGATGGCTCGAGTTATCCCTCTGCTATTAATGTGAAAGTCGTAGAAAGTTGTTTATCGTTGTGAGCTAAAAAAGAAATACTAACATAAAGAGAGAGTGTCATTTTTCTCTATAATAAGAAGCTGTTTCTTTAGATCAACTCCTCTATATGCTGAAAATCCGCCAAGAGAATGTTTTGAGGATGAAACTACTCTGTGACAAGGGACGACCAAGGGAATTGGGTTTTTCCCCATCGCCATTCCGATGGCGCGAGCAGATTGAGGAGCTTTAATTTTTATCGCAAGGTCTTTATAAGTTAAGATGCTTCCAAAAGAAACCTTCCTTAACTCAGAATAAACCCTTCTTTGAAAAGGAGTAACATCTATATCGATGGGGATATCTTGAAGCGAGGTGTTTTTCGATGAAAATAAAATATGAAGCTTACGCTCTAATTTACTCATCCATTGGGGACCTTTAATTGTTTTTTGAGCGCTTGGAGCTTTTTTAAGTAGTAGGGCTTCTGTTTCTTGTTTATTCTTCTCTGGAAGTTGAATATGGGAAACCCCTTTTTTTGAACCACAGATTCCTACCCACCCAATAGGGAATTTAACAAGTTTGTAAAAGCATTCTTTGTTCTTCATGAGCTATCTTTATTGTTTTTAGTTGTGTTCGTTTATATAGGAGAAACGGAGAGTGGGCAATGGCTATAATTTAGTAAACTCAACCTGTTATGCGTAGTTTGAAATATTCAAAATGGGTTTTTGGGATCAATTTGAGGTTATTTCTATCAAGACGTTCTTTAATGACTTGGGAATCAAAATCACTTGTTACCAAAATTGAACTTCGCTGTATCTTCAAATCTTCGATTGCATCGAGGCCGTTTTTATTGGTTTCTAAAAAATTATAATCAATGAAGTATAATGTATCTGTGGGGAGATGGATTCGTACATATTCTTCAAAATCATTGAGATGGCTAAAAAATGTAACTTTATGTATTGGAAAGTTAATTTGTTTGAGTTTAGAAAGCCAAAGTTCATGCCAATGGCTTTCGTCGTCAACAATAATAATATTTTTATTTTTTATTTCGACATTTTCATCAAACCATTTTGGCGGATCAACTTGAGGAAAATACAAATTGATTGTTGTTCCTTTTCCAACGGTAGACGCTATTTCAAGGTGACCATTGAGATGGCTCATCAATTGCTGAGCGTGATACAATCCTAATCCAGT
>JAGRAA010000470.1 GCA_020435185.1 Bdellovibrionales bacterium
AGCACCTTTGGATTTCTCAATAGAGAACACATCAATCCTAATTTTTTATACATCCCACCAGACAACTGACCTGCCGATCGCTCTTGAAACTTTTCTAATCGAGTGATCTTTAACAAGTTATTTTTTCGGCTTTCATATTCATCATCAGGAATTTGGTACATCTCTTTAAAAAATTCCAGATGCTCACCAATCGAAAGATCAGCATATAGGCTTTGAGTCTGAGGCATATAAGCGATAAAATCTCTTACGTTGCTAAAAGGTTGGTCGTGTTGATTTACAAAATATTTAATAGCCCCAGAAGTCGGTGCCATTAACCCCATCAAACATCTCATTAATGTTGTCTTTCCTGCCCCGCTTGGACCAATAAGACCATGTAAAGTTCCTCCTGAAAAATTCAAAGAAACACCTTTAAGCGCTTGAGTTTGCTTAAAGTGTTTTTTAAGGCCAGATGTTTCGATATGAACGACCCCATTCATAAAAACCTACCTTTGACGATCAGAAAAGTGAACCTCAATAGACATGCCTGGTTTCAGAGTTTGATCCTCATTTTCAAATTGAATTTTCACACCAAAAACCAACCTCGATCTCTCTTCCCTGGTTTGCACATTTTTAGGAGTAAATTCAGCTTCGCTATTTATTTTAATAATTTTTCCTGAAAAACTTTTTTCTGGAAGGTCCGGAATAATCCCTTTTACATTCATTCCAATTTGCAAACTTGACAACATAGGTTGTTCTACATAAATGTACGCCCAAACACTCTTTAAATTTGCAACACTGACCAGTTTTGTGCCAGGAAGAACCCACTCTCCCTCATCCATAAATCGGGTCAATACCGTTCCCGATATAGGCGAAGAGATTTCACACCAAGACCATTTCAAGTCGGCTTCTTGTTTATTTTTTAAGGCTAAATCATAAGCCTCTCGGGGGATACTACCAGATTTGAGAAGCCTCTGCGATCGATCAAAAAAAGATTGCGTATAATCTCTTACAATCTCAATATCTCTGCAATCTAGTTGCACAAGACCTTCTCCCGCTTTAACCGAATCTCCCTCTTGAAAAGAATAATTCTTTATATTTGAGGCAAGCCTTGATGACAAATCAATTCTCGTGGCCTCAACAGTCCCCACATAATAAAATTTTGTGAAAAAGTATTTTTTTACAGAAAAAATAGCAACAACACCTATTACTGCTCCCACAGCAATAATAATTTTTTTATTCATTTAGTCCCCCGCTAGAAATGGCAATCCATTGCGATAACTTTGCAAAAATCTGGCCCTTCAATATCAATTCTTTTGTCTGTGCCTCAAATTTTCGAACATTAGCTCTCTCCACCTCAATAAACTGAACACGACCTGACTTATAGGACTTCAAGTTAATATCGGCTACTTTAGTGGACTCTAATACTAGCTGGTTCACAATATCTTTTTGAGCCTTTAGATTTTCAAGCTCAACCTTTAGTTTTTGAGTATTTATAAAAATATCTCTTTCCAACTTAGCCTTTTTTTCTTCATAAGCTCTCATTTGAAAAAGCTTTTCAGCTTTAGCTCCGGAAATCTCTCCCCAATCGAAAATAGGCATGGTTAGATTTACGCTTATAGAGTTTTGATTGATTTCCTCTAATTGAGGACCATTTGGATAATCCAATGAGGACCTTAACTTTAAAGAAAGTTGAGGCCAATATTTAGAGGATTCAATATCAGCCTCCATGCGAGAGCTTGCAACTTTCATTTCTAAGGAAGACACTTGAGCAGGAGGTTTTTTCTGTTGGGTAAGAGTCAAATCAAGATATTGAATAATTTTTTCTAAGGAATCAAAATCGACCAAAACTCCCCAGCCCATCGAAGAGCGTTTTGGCACGTATACTTTTTCTTCCCCTGAACCAAAAATCAATTTAGACAAATCAATGGCTGCTTTCTTAAGAAAATTTTCTGCTTCTAACCATTTTAATTTTTGATTAAAGAGATCCCTATTCGAAAGGGATAGCTCCAACTCACTGGATGCTCCCAACCTACGTTTTTTCTTGATATCTAAATTTTGAGTTTGAGACAGTTTCAACCCTTCTTTTGCCAATTGAAGCTGATCTTCGGCAAGCAAGACATTTAAATAGGCAAGCCTCACCGCAAATAAAACCATGGCGTGAACATAATCCCTATCTAACTCTTTTGACACTTTCAGCTTCTTCAAGCTCTTTATTGTGTTTCTTAAAACCCCTCCATCAAACAAATTATAAACAAGAGAAGGACCAATACTATAATTTTTATTATCCCCAAGATAAACTGTTCCGGACATGGTGGTCAGCGCAGGTACTGTTTCTAAGTATTTATAGCTTCCTTCAACAACAAGCTTTGGATAACGATGAGAGCCTATCGATTTTATTTTCTGATCAAACCCCTCTATAAAAACTTCAGAGATTTTGGAATCATAGGAGTTTTGAATAGCCCACTTCTCTGCATCAACAAGAGAAAGTACCGATCCTTCTTTATTCTGATTGTCTTGACCCTCGGCATGGGATTTACAAATTGGTGTCAAAACAACTAAAAACGATATAATAAAAGCTGCACTTTTTCTAGAATACATCAAAATGCCCCTTCCCTGTTGTAGGAATATAGTATTTACATTCATTTTAAAATGCAACATCTACAAAACTGACAATTCATGGCAAAAACTGTAATTAATTCAATCAAAATACTTTTTAAATTTAAACAATTAGGTATCACCCTTGTTATGCTATAAATACTAGGGCGTGTACTCATTTGGT
>JAGRAA010000471.1 GCA_020435185.1 Bdellovibrionales bacterium
CTGTGAGAAACCCCATTAATCAGGAAAAAACAATGAGAAATGACAGCCGCTGTATTGGTCCGGAAGAAAATATTCAGTATCAAAAAGCTGGATCCGTAGCCGGCTATTATTACCGTGATCTTGAGTCAAAAAAACTGAGCAAAAGAGCTTTTGAAGGACTGGAGTTCAATGCTGATTTCAATGATGAAGAGGATAGTAAGAAATAGTATGAATTCAGAGACTCTTTGCTCTCTACCTAGCTGCTCTCCTTTTCGATTTTTGACCTTCAAAGCCCATAAGAGATGGGAACGATTGGATGATTTTTTACTCCACTCATTAAACAATTATGAAAAATCTCCGAATGGTTATTCGAAACTGCAAATAAAGAAATGGATCGAACAACCCAGAGTCTTTATTCATCAGAAGCGAGTGAAGCGTAATAGTAAAATTATTAATAGAGACACCTCTGTTGATTTTTTATATCCAGAAACAGCACTAAAGACCCTTTCAGATAAAATTCCTATACTTTTTGAGGACGAACATTACATTGCGATAAATAAGCCCAGCGGGTTAGCCTCACAATCCACAAAAAATCCAGAAGACCCCCATTGTTTAAATTTAGTGAAGTTTTATTTGAACCCTCAACCAGAACTCCTATTAAATTATGCCGGCCTCATTCACCGCTTAGATCAACCTACTTCAGGAGTTATTGTCTACGCCAAAAGCAAACAGGCCAATCAAATATTATCAAGGCAATTTAGTCATCAAAGAACCAAAAAAGAATACCTCGCTCTTTCAGACCGATGGGAAAGTCCAAATTCTGTTGAAGTGAAAGCTAAACTTCTCAGAACTAAACAGGGCAAAGGCTATGTTTCCAAAGTAGATGCAAAGAATGGTCAAGATAGTCACACTTCCTTTGAACTTCTGGGTCAAAAAGAAGGTTTATATTTTATCAAAGCCCACCCTAAAACAGGAAGAACCCATCAGATCAGGGCCCATTTATCCTATCTCGGATCACCCCTTTTAGGAGATTCTTTATATGGTGGAACTGCACATGAAGACTTTGCTTTACATGCTTATAAACTGAGCTTTTACCATTTTGCTCAAAAGAAGGTCGTTCACATAGAGGCCCCTCTTCCAGAAAGCTTCCTCAAATTTGAGAATCTCTTAAAATAGACTTGATCCATCTCACCCGCAGAGTTAGCTTATTTTGAAACTATTAAAGGGGAATTTAATGAGTAAAAGCTTTCGACCATTGGACTTTCAGCGTCAATTGGATGTTGATAAAATTATCCAACCCTGTCCTCCTGAAACCGACGACACGGTTCCTATGGATGTAGTTTTCGTTGGCGGAGGCCCTGCCGGTTTAAGTGGAGCCATTGAACTCGCCAGGCTGATTAAAAATGATAATGAAAACGGTGGGGATCTTGGAGATATTGAAATAGCCGTACTCGAAAAAGCAGAAAATCTCGGTGGCCATAATTTATCTGGAGCCGTGGTGAACCCAAAATCCTTTATTGAACTATTTCCGGACATAGATATTAAGGACTTTCCCTTTAAAAACAAAGTCACTCAAGAAGACGTTTATCTATTAAATGAAAACTCAAAAATAAAGTTACCAACTCCCCCTACCATGCAAAATCATGGAAACTACACGGCCTCTATATGCGAGATCGTGAGATGGCTAGGAGAAAAAGCTGAGGAAAAGGGCATCAACCTTTTAACTAGTTTTCCTGTTGATACTCTTCTCCATGAAAATGGTCACATTATGGGAGTGAAAACGACTCCAGCTGGCTTGAATAGGCAGGGAGAATTGACCGACCAATCTCTTCCTCCGACAGACGTTCGTGCGCATATTACTGTTTTATCTGAGGGAACGCGAGGCCTCTTGACTCAAGCTTATCAAAAATGGGCAAAGGTTGAAGCCCCCTCTCCTCAAATTTATGCTCTGGGAGTAAAAGAACTCTGGAAAGTTAAAAAACCTGTTTCAGGAATTATACACACTCTCGGCTGGCCATTGCCCCAATCTGCTTTTGGCGGAAGTTGGCTTTATCCCATGGGGGAAAACACAGTCTCTTTTGGACTGGTTGCTGGTTTAGATTATAAAGAACACAATCTTGACGTACATGTTCTTTTACAACAGCTAAAGAATCATCCTTTATTCAAGAATATACTTGAAGATGGAGAACTCTTGGAGTGGGGAGCAAAAACTATACCCGAAGGCGGTTTTTATTCGATTCCTCAATCTCTTGTGGGAAATGGAGTTTTAATTTGTGGAGACAGCGCAGGCTTAGTGAATGTTCCCGCTTTGAAAGGAATTCATTACGCCATGTATTCAGGTATATTGGCCGCTCGAACCATTTTTAAAGCCTTGAAGGAAAAATCTTATCGAAAAGAAGATCTCATTTCTTATGACCAAGCCGTAAGAGAGAGCTTCATCTATTCTGATTTAAAACAAGTAAGAAATATGCGCCAAGCCTTTAAATCTGGATTTTATTGGGGTGGTTTTAAAGCCGGCATGATGACTTTGACCAAAGGTGCTTTCCCAGGATCACAAATTAAGATCGAAGAAGATGCTGCCGAAAGTAAAACTGTAGAAGACAGCGATATCAAAAATACGGGCTTAAGCAAAGTGGATGGAGTTTACCAATCTGGCAATAAAACTCGCGATGATATCCCTAGTCACTTAACCGCAAAAGAGCAACTGACTGAAGATGTTGTAGATTTTTATACCCATCTTTGCCCAGCCGGTGTTTATGAAAAAGATGAGAATGGACAACTCGTTATCAACGCCCCCAACTGTATTGATTGCAAAGCAACTGATGTTTTGGGACCTCGATGGCAACCCAGAGAGGGCGGTAGTGGCCCAAACTATTCGGGAATGTAATTTTTAGTATTCAAATGATCTAATTTTACTCCAAGAAGAGGTGGAGCTCTGATACTCCGCTCTTACTCTCCAATAGATTTTTCCCTTACCTTTCTTTTCGGTTAGTAAGTAGCTATTTTCTGAAACCTCTGAATCTAAAATCAATACTTTAAAGTCCTTAGTTTTCGC
>JAGRAA010000472.1 GCA_020435185.1 Bdellovibrionales bacterium
ATTTAGGGTCGTTTTGTCCTAAGAGAGTCGAAATAATTGGATTTGAGCGGGGTTTATATAAGATATTTTTTTGTAGTGGTGCAATTTGACACGACCTATATCGATTTATTTTTAATACATGCATTTTGTATTAGAAAAATTAATATTAACCAAAATTACAGACTTGGTCGCAATCCAGATAATTGGAATAGAGTGCGGATAATTGGATGAAACCTATCTTTAATGGCTCAAGTTCGTCGATTTGGACTGTATAAAATTGAGACAAATTAAAAGCTAATAATTCTATATAGTTATATGTCTCAAACTGAGACAACGGAAAAAGTATTAAAAAAAATCGACAAATCAAAATATGGGACAGAAGTGTTGGTATCAAAAAAAATACATGTATTTCAACGGGTTATGTTTCTCGTGCGAAATGGCCTTGAGTTTGCCTTTAAATAGAACAAAGGAGTGGTAGATGAAACGGAAAATGTGGCTGCTATTGGTGATTGTTCCAACGATGTTGATGATACAGGCCTGTTCTAGGATGGTGAAGTCAGAAGATGATTGTCATTTTGTGAAGAACTCCGTTGGGCAAAGGGTTTCATGGGGCGATCAGGTTCCCGTTAAATTAAATATTCATCAATCTGTTTCTAGTTACTACTATTCAGCAATATATGAAGCTGCTGAACAATGGAATAAACTTATGGGAAAGCAGTTGATTGAGGTCAATCTGACTGGTGTTGGAGGAGATATTCCGACGGGCAGAGATGGGCATAGTACAATCTACATGTTGAATGATTGGGATAAAGACAAGCCGAGTGAGCAGGCAAGAACTTCTGTTTATTGGAAGGGAAACCAAATTATCGAGGCCGATATTCGGATTAATGCAAAGAACTTTTCTTATAGCAATGAGTCTCAAGCAGAACTAGGAAAGGTGGATATGATGAGTCTTATCTTGCATGAGATGGGTCATGTTTTAGGTTTGGCACATTTGAGTGAAGAAGAGTCTGTTATGTTGACCCAATTGGCAAAGGGCGAGGAGCGTCGAGAGCCTATTTATGGAGGACCAGATTTTCACGCATTGAAGTGTGAGTATTAGATTTTTGTAAAAAGTTCCAAACTGGAACCGGTTTGCTGAAAAAAAATGCTAATTTAAGTTATTTTAAGTTTTGTAATGTTTAAAAAATGGTAACCTTAACCTAGGTCTTGAAAATGATTTAAATCATATCTTGGCCGAAGCTTTGAAGGAGAAGACATGAATCAAAGAGAATTAAAACTTGTAACAAATGAACCTCAAACAGTTTCTTTTGAGGTGTTACAAAGCAATTCCTACACTCCTTCTAAAAAACCTTATGAGGAAATTGCTCACTCTTCAAAAAGTGGAGATGTTCTTCTTCAGTTTGGAGCTAATTTAGCACATCTTGAAGATTTACAAGCTCAATTTCGTTTTATGACAAACGAGTTGAAGGATATCATTAAAGGGTAAGAGCTAGTCTAAAGCCGATCTAGATTTTAAACCCACTCCTTTTTCTTTACAATAGCTGACATATCCTCTGTCTTCTTCAAGAATATGGTGAGATAACCATTTCACGGCTATAGGAATAAAATCGTCTACAGCTTCTTTTCTGTTTACCAAGACCTTCTCTTTTAAGGTAGCGACTGCTTTTTTATAATATTCATGAGCTCTTTTGTGCTTCTCGACTAATGGATAGTCCGTTTGTATAAACAGTGCTTCTTCAGCATCGAAGTGTTCTTTTATATAGTTAAATAGAAAATCAATGGCAATATTAACCTCGATGTCCCCGCCTAAATCTTCTGTATTTGCAGGTCTGAGTCGCTCAATGGCCGCAAATAGGGATTTATGTTCGCTATCGATATCTGGTAATCCGAAGGAGTAGCTTTCTGACCATTCGATGGGTTCTAGTTGTTCACTCATGTACGCTCCCTGTTTTTAGCCGCGGTAAATATTTGTTTACTTCATTTGAGTCTATATAATTTTTGAAATCATTTAAACAAGTTTTCATTCACAATTGGTCAAATGTTTAGTTTTTATTGAGCTACTTTAGATCTGATAGTTTTTTGTTAAGATCGTCGAAAGTCGCTTTGTGAATTTCGTAAATCCAAGCCCCATGCTCTAAATTAAACTGTTGAGCCTTTTTATGGGCTAAAATGTTTTTTTCAACAGACTTTAGTTTATCTTGATCGTCTTCAGAGTGGATGA
>JAGRAA010000473.1 GCA_020435185.1 Bdellovibrionales bacterium
TACGGACACACTTTGGTGTCCATACTGCATTATAAAAATTAACGCATTACGGACACCAAAGTGTGTCCGTACCTATAGATCTAAAGTAAGTCCGCACCTAACACTCCGCAAAGTGAATAGGGAACTGTTACCTTTTACTGAGCCTGTATAATTAAAAACAAATCGCTATTCTGGTTTTTAAAGTCTTCAGAAGAAAGAATAGAAAGAGGTGTGCCGTTAAAAGAGTGTGTTAGGCTTTCTTTGATGTTTTGAATGGGGGGGAGAATACCTGTAAGAGCAATGGTATCTCCTATTTTCAGATTAAACTCTTCGACAAAGTTTGAGGTGAAAGGCTCCGCTCCTGTGAGTTCGAGAAAGACTTGGCCTTTAATTTCTATGGTCATAGATTCAGCCGTTTTTTCTTTAAGAAATATTTCTAAAGAAAGTCCACTCTCTTCTCCTGACTCAGAAGAAGCTGTAAAAGTTTTGGAGACAGGGGCTTCGCGAGTAAGCTCATCAGTTTTGAGTCCGTATATTTGAACCAAACCATGTTTGTTTTTTTGATCAGCAACAAATTGAGAGAGCTTGTCTGAGAGATTAAATTTTGCGCCCTTTAGTTCTACTCCAACAGGATTTCCTCGAGATAAAATTTCTAAGCCATTTTGAGTGCTTAATTCGGCAAACTCAATTTCTAATTTTGAGGGCTGGGTGGTCACCGTTTTCATTGATTTGTCTTCAATGAGTGAAGGAGGTAATTCTTCTTGGGCAGATAACTTTTCAGATTCAACAACGATTTTTTCATTTTGTTGTTTAACAGGATTTCCGGAGTTTGTCTCATCTTCTCTGTAAGTGGTCTCATATTCAATAGGGCTTTTTGTTTCAGATTGGTCTAGGTTATTCAGCTGCCTCTTTTGGTAGATAAAGTAGCCTGTTGATAAGACAATTATAATGAGAACAGCAAAAAGAGCTCTTGAATCTTGCAATAGCTTTTTTAAAAGAGGTTGCCCTTTGGGCTGGTAGTGTTCTACGTCGAGGCCGCAATTGGCACAGAACCTATCCTTAGGTTGGTTAAAGCCACATCTTGGGCAATCCATCATCATAATTTAAAGCCTTTTGCTATCAATGAATTCAGTTTAACACGACCGCTTTCAGGGTTAAGCTAAAAATAACAAGACTTGACGCATAATGCTGATTTGCTAGAGTAAAGAGTAGTGGGGAAAAGTGGTGTTTTGTGGGAACTTGTGGTGTTCCTTAAAACTCATGAACTCAACTTTGTAAAGGCTGTCGGTAGTGATGGCTCTTTGAAGCCCATGGATGGGCTTTTCTAGGCGGTTAAGATGACCAAATTATTAAGAGGGCAATTCAGAGCGAAACTGGATTCAAAAGGAAGGCTTCTTTTGCCAACACCTCTTCGTCAAAATTTATCTTCTTCAAAACAGGATAAGGCCATTGAGTTGGTATTTACTAATAATATTTTCAAGCGAAATAAATTTTTAGAGGCCTATACGTTAAAAGGATGGTTGGCCTTAGAAAAAAAAGTCGCTTCGTGGCCAACTCTAAAACCTGAAGTTCAATCCTATAAAAGATTTTATATTGCAGCCGGACAGGCTGTGGCTTCTGACTCCCAAGGTCGTTTTTTACTTCCTCTTGGACTTCGCGGTTTTTGCCAATTAGAAGAGTCCAAGGAAGTGGTTTTAGTGGGCATGGGAGATAAATTTGAAATATGGCCTGCCGAAATATGGGATAAATTAAATCTTTCGATGCTTGAAAACTTCGAAAGTGTAGTGAGTGTGGTTTCAGTACTAGACGAGGAAGCGTAATGGAGCATATTCCGGTTTTATTTGATCCAATCATGGAGTTTGTAAAAGCATCATCTCCGAAAGTTTTTTTGGATGCTACTTTTGGTAGAGGAGGGCATGCTCGTGGAATCTTCGATCATTCTCCGGAGGTAAAAATTTTTGCTATGGATCAAGACCATGAGGCTATTCAATATGCTCAATTGCATTTTTCAAAAGAGCTAGAGACTGAAAGCCTTGTTCTTATTCATGATAATTTTAAAAATATAAAACGTCATTTTAGCGAATTAAAAAGCAAATATAAAATACCAGGGTTTGACGGTATTTTGGTTGATTTAGGAGTAAGCTCTCCGCAGTTAGATAATGCCGAAAGAGGCTTTAGTTTTTACAACGATGGTCCCCTAGACATGAGAATGGACCAGCGTCAAGAACTCACAGCTGCCGATATAGTTAATAACTGGAGCGAAGAGGAACTCGTGCAGCTATTTAAAGAATTGGGAGAGGTTTTTAAACCTTATAGAGTTGCAAAAGCCATTGTTCATGACAGAAAAGAAAAGCTTTTTGAGAGGACGTCCGAATTATCTGGATTAATTGAGCGTATCGAGGGATGGAAGCGAAAAGGCCATCATCCAGCAACAAAATATTTTTTAGCTTTAAGACTTGAGGTTAATAAGGAGCTCGAAATTATAAAGCAGGTTATTTCGGATTTTATTGAATGTTTAAATGAAGAGGGTTTACTGATGATCATATCTTTTCATTCTTTAGAAGATAGAATTATTAAATATAGTTATAAAGACATGAAGTCTTTTGGTGAAATAGTTAATAAAAAAGTAATTCAGGAAAAATGGGAAGTTCAAAAAAATAACCCTAGAGCAAGAAGTGCTAAGTTAAGGGTTTTTAGAAAAAAAACTAGCCAAGGAGAGGCGAATGAGCAGGGAAAAAATTTTAGCCATTAAACCATTTTTAAGTTTAATAGTGGTTATTCTCATATTATTTATGATGGTTTTCGTTAAGATGGAGAATCGTAGGATGGGTTACTCGATTTTGAAAGATGTTAGGGCTTTAAATAAATTAAAGGACAAATATAAATTAAGAAAAATTAAATACCTAACATTAGTTCAGCCAGATAGAGTGAGAAAAATTGCATTGACTCATCTTACTTTAAAAGAAGCTCGACGAGGACAGATCATTCAACTTAACGGAAACCGATTGGCCTTGCCTCAGTAAAATTATATGAAGAGTAGATTTTTTATTTTTTATTTAGTTATATGTTTGTTTTGGGTGGGTTTGGTCACAAGAGCTGTTTACTTGCAGATTGTTCCCAATCAAAAGCTGGCAGAAGTAAAGAAAAGACAATTTGAAAAATTAATAACCATAAAATCTCGAAGAGGAGGCATATATGATCGTAACGGAGTGGGCTTGGCTTTGAGTGTCCCCTCTTATTCGGTTTATGCAGATCCTTCTTTTATAATTTCACCAGTAAAAGTATCTCAGCAAATAAGTAAAGTTCTTAAAAAGAACTGGAAAGACTTATATAAAAAAATAAAAAATAAAAACAAACGATTTACTTGGATTAAAAGACATTTAACAGAAGATCAATACGAAAAAATAAAAACATTTAATTT
>JAGRAA010000474.1 GCA_020435185.1 Bdellovibrionales bacterium
AACATTTATCAGGACCAGTTTATAACACTTTATCTAAACATTGAGATAAACTGGTCATATACGACTCCCCAAAAATATTAACATGATTTAACCAATGATACAGTTCATAGAAAGGGAGTCTCTCTTCAAAGCCTTCATGCCTTGGGTAGACTTCATCATATCCGTGAAAAAAATCATCTTCAAAACCACCAAACATTGAGATCATTGCAAAATCAAATTCTCTATGACCAAAATGAACCGACGGATCTATAAAAACAGGCCCGTTAGCAGAAAAAAGTAAATTCGATGACCAAAGATCTCCATGAAGTAAACTTGGCCTTTCAGAAAAGCTGGGAAGACCAATAATTCCTTCTTGTATATCATGCCAAAATTTAGTGTAGGTCTGTGGGACAAGATTGCTCTCCACTGCACAATTCCATTGCGGTAAGATTTTAGTCTTTAAATAAAAATCTCCCCATGAAGTAGTCATAAAATGCTCTTGTGGAGTATTGACCTGTCGGCTCCTTCCGATAAAGTTGTCATGATCTAACCCCCAGTGATCCGCTTCCCATCTATGAAAACGAGCTAAATACTCTCCCGCCTGCATCCAATTCTTTTTCGAAGGATTCACTGGTTCACAAAACTCCATCACAATATGATTCTCACCAAATTCATAGATCTTAGGCACACTTTGAGGAATAACCTCTGCTAACTTCTGAAGTCCATACACTTCTTTTCGACAATCATAGGGAGAAACTTCCTTTTTAAGAACGCAATTTTTCTTCTCCCTTTCCATAAGCCAAATACCACTATTATTATCTCCAGAAAGGTGACTCACAACCGCAGCAGAGTTCCAAAATGAATCATTGATTGGATTAAACAATAAACTTTCTCCCATTTAAGAAAACCACTGTTTCACCAAAAAATGTTTTTTGATCTCCATTAACTACAATTCCTCCACCGTCTCGACTTGCATAAATGGGAAATTTGGTTTTTTCTGAATAATCTAATAAAGCGTTATTTAATTTCTTAGAGTTCACATAGTGAGGAAAAAACTCAAAGTTTACTAATTTTAATGCCTTTAAATTCTTTAAATTCACATCATTTTCATCACATTCAAAACCAGGATACCCAGCTAAAAATATGTGCGGCGTCATAATCAACCCCCCAGCACTAAGTCCAGCTAGAATTCCTCCACTTTCAACAAAAGCCCTTAAGAGAGGAAGCATTCCACTTTTACGTAAATGCTTTAGAAAATAAAATGTATTACCTCCAGCCAGATAAATAATATCGCTTCTTAAGGCCTCTTCCAATTCTCCTTCATGAAATTTTTGGTCCACCGACAGGTAGTGAAAATCAGTGACTCCGAAATAACTGTATCTTCGGACAGCTCTTCGATAATAAACCCTGGACCCCTCAGTACAAAATGGAATATAAGTGAATTTTATTCTACTTTTAGGTCCCACTAAGCTCACAAGAGCCCGATGAATATTATGATTTGAGCGCTCCTGCCCACCCGAATATAACACCAGCTTCTTAAACCTCATAAGGGCATATATCGGAAAATCTACCTGTTGCGATAACTGAATTTAAAAAAACCGACCTTTTTCTAGTTAATAATTATCCAGCCCTCTTCCGATAGATTTATTATGTCACCAACCGTAAAAAAATTTATAACAAGATCTCCTCGTTATGTTATCGACGAAAATGACTCAAACTTCTTACTGTTTAAAAATGACAAACCAGGGTCTGAAAACTGCAGAGCTGAATTCATAGATATCTCAGGAACTGGAGTCGCATTTATCGTCGAAAGTGACTTTGCTCCTAATTTTGGAGAAGTTATTAAATTAGACTTTGAAGTCCCTGGGTACCAAAAAGTTTCGTGGTGGGGACGTGTTGTACGAATAAATGAATATTCAGAACAAAAGTGGTGGAAGCAAACACAGACCTACGAGGATCTTGTATTTGTCGGCGTGCACTTTCACAACCTCCCAGAAGGTCAAAAAGAAGCTATCGAAAAAGCCCTCTACGACAAATTTAAAAAAATAAAAATTCAACGAAGAAAAGAAAAAAAACAAGCCATCAAAGCATGGGTCAAAACCTATGGCAAAACCATATTGATTTA
>JAGRAA010000475.1 GCA_020435185.1 Bdellovibrionales bacterium
CTTAAAAACCAATCTTGAAAAGATCTTAGATCAGCTAAGGTTCTCGTTCCGGAAGTGTCCTGTAAGGCGTATTGGTATACCCATCCGACGCCAGTGGCATCAGGTCCTAATTCAGTATGTACTCCGTCGGGAAGTTGAGGAATAATCTTAGAAAGATACTCTAAAATTCTTGATCTTGCCCAATAGATATCTGTTCCGTCTTCAAAAATAGCATAAACATAAGAAGCTCCAAAGGTAGAGAGACCTCGGATATCTTTTATTTTTGGAACTCCTAACAGGCTGGTGATAATTGGATAAGTGACTTGATCTTCGATAATGTCGGGACTGACATTCCAAGTGGAATAAACAATGACTTGTGTGTCCGATAGGTCGGGAATGGCATCAATGGGGATTTTTTGCATACTAAACCAGCCACCAATAAGGGCTGCCGTCACAATAAAGAGAGTTAAAAATTTATTTTTTGCACAGAGTTCTATAAGCTTAACAATCATATTTTACCTCGTTAGTGCTTCAGGCCATCAGAGCTTTTATTATTGTCTTGGATAACAGATTTTAACCTTGACTCGGAATCCAGCATAAAGTTTCCACCGACTACAATCTCTTCACCGGGATGAACTTGTGGTCCGACAGCGGCATCGTCATCTGTTTCTAAAAGCACAGTTACTTTTCTGGGTTCGAACTCATTTTCATTTTTTCTGATAAAAACAAAAGTTTCACGTCCCGTGTCTAAGATCGAATTCAGTGGAATAGAAGTATGTTCTCCTAGAGGAGCAAAGATACTCACATTAACATAGGATTCAGGGCGAATAGAAGGATGGTTCTCTAGCAACTGAATTCTCACTTTTGCTGTTCTTGAATCAGGACTGATGACTTGATCTACGGAGATTACTTTTCCTGCAAGAGTTTTTCCCTGTAAGAAATTAGCCGTAATTTGTGCGGAAAGTCCTTTTTTAATATAGGGAAGATCAACTTCAAAAACATCTGCATAAATCCAATTGTCTTGCCCTTTTCCACTAACAAGAAGTCCCTCAGATTGAGAGCCCTTTTTAGCAAGGTTTGAGATTTGATCTTCAGAAAGTCCTAAAACTTTAAGTCTAATTTTAGAAGATCTAATCATTTGCCTTGTGTTTTCTTTAACTTCTGAGAGAGGGGAACTCTTGACTTGATTCCATTGTTTGAGAGCTTCTAGATACTCGCTCTGAGCAGTATAGAGCTCAGGATCAAAGGCAATTCTTCCGGGTGAATGAATGGTTTTAAACAAGGGCTTCTTTTTGACTTTGTCTAGCCTAATGCCAATCATTTGTTGCTTATTTAATTTTAGTTTAAAGGGAATATGTCCTTCTGGAATTTCAGATTGGTCATGGTTTTGATCAGAAGAATCCTCTTTGTTTTTTATATCTTCATGATCTTGAACATTCGACTCTTCTACCGGGACTAAGTCCATTCCGCAAATGGGGCATGTCCCTGGCTTTTCAGACTTAATTTGTGGATGCATCGGACAGGTGTATAAATGTTTTTCGTGTTGATGCTCCTGAATTGTTAAATGTTCTTTTGTGTTCATAAATTGTGACAGAAAAAAAAGAGAACCTAGCCCTAAAGTAGTAAGTAATGTGATAAGGGTAAGAATTGAATATTTTGATTTCATTTTTTAACTCCATTATAATCTTTGATATCAGATATGATCTGACCAGTTTCTACTTCTAGTTGGCTGAGTTGCATAACATAGAGTCTTAGGGTTTGAAAAAATCCAGTTTTTACTTTGTATAAAGAACGTTCACTGTCTAATAGGTCTAAAAAAGAAGTTTTATTAGCGCTATATGATGCTCGTGTTGAATTATAGGCGCCTTGAGCTTGTGGGATTAAGCTAGTCTCATAGATTTTTAAGGTTTTAACTCCTGTTTCAACTTTCCCTTTTAAATCTTTTACCTTTGCACTAGTCTTTTGTAAGGCATCGATCAGTCTATAATTTTGAGTTATTTTTTGAGTTATTTTTTGGGATGTTGCCACAGAAGCTTCAGCGCTTTTTCTCCAAAACCATAACGGAAAACTTAAAGCTACCGAATATATTTTTGAATCGATGGGCTCGCCAGAAATCCTTTGTTGGTACTGAAGCTGAATATCTGGGGCAAACTCCCACTGAGCTAAAGTGCTTTTATATTCAGCCTCTTTGAGCAAATGCGTTTTAGACTGAATTTGAGGAGAGCTTTCTTTAAGAGTAGAAAATAGTTGATCCATTGAATCTGGAATTGCAGAAGCATTGAATTTTGGAGTACTTAGAGTGATATTTAAAAAATCTAAACGAATCAATTTATTGCTGTTCACAATCGCATTGAGTTCTGCCTGTAGAGCTTCATCCTCTTGATGAAGTCTTAAAAGATCTAACTCCAATTGAGTCAATTCAAAATGAGCTTTCATAGAGTCTCCCTGAGGAGATTTTCCTGCGGCATACTTTTTTTCAGCTACTCGAGCAAATTCTTTAACGGTTTGCATATTAGCCTTTGTGAGTTCCAGAATCTTTTGCGTTGAATAGATAGAGAAATAAAGGGAAAGGATCTTTTGTCGAACATTTAGTTTTTCCGTTTCTATTTGAGCCTTTGAGCTCGCTGCGCGGCTTTTTTGAGCTTTGGCCTGAAGGAAGTATTTAACGGGGAATCTAATTTTTTGACTAATAGTTCCGT
>JAGRAA010000476.1 GCA_020435185.1 Bdellovibrionales bacterium
AGAGATGGCGTATATAAACGGCGAGCCACGGTCTGCGGATGTTGTAGCACTTTCTGATTGTGAGCTTATTGAGTTTGGCGTTGATCGCTTAGACAGCTTATTATTTAAGAAGCCTTCTTGGTCGAAAGCTTTGATGAAGACCCTTTCAAAAAGACTAAAGCGGGCCAATGAAGCCATTTAGTTTTCTTTTTATACTCCTGATGCTCTTTTCTTCTAAAAAAGCGTTTGCTTTTATAGATGTGGGCTTAGGGCAATCCTCAGTGAATTCTGGACGTGGCGTAATGTCATTAGCCGCTGAAGTATATGGGACACAATACTCTTTATCTCTGGTCTCTACTGGGACACAGACTCCCATATATTATCAGTCTAATTACTCAGTGTCCGTCTACAAAAATTGGGAATCGGGCCCGTTTATATTTGGTCATATAGCGAGTGGATTTGGAGTGGGTATTTTCTATGGAGTGAGAGGTTTCACAGATGGTACTACTGCTGAGGCTTCTAATTCGGATGTGGGTTTTGGTCCGAGCTTTAAAGTGCAGTGGTTTTTTGCGAGCCCCTTGTTTTTTAAAATAGAAGGCCTATTTGGATTAAGAGATTTGAGTTCGCATTTAGCTTTAAATTTTCAAGATTTTACAACTTTTTCACTGGGGGTTTCTTGGTGATTAAGCAATTAGTTCTATTTGTTTTTATTTTCTTAGCGATCCCCTGTTTCGCAAGTAATCATCTGTTTTTGGGGTATGGGCAAAATTATGCAAATATAGATACTATTCGGTTGGGCGTAGATTCTTGGGAGTTTGGATTGCTTTCGAGAAACTTTTATGGAGGAGAAAAAGTATTTCCGTTTGGCGCATTTTATACAGGATTTGGCTTGGGCTTGCTGAATGGGACCTTGGGCTTTCAGGGAAGTGCAGGTTTTTCTCTAGGACTTTTACAGGGGTTGTTTTTACGAGGTGAACTTTATGCGGTTCATGGTATTGATGGACGAGACGGGGGACAGGCTCTTTTAGGAGCTCAGATTAACTTTTAGGTGCTTATGATCATAAAAATATTTATTTGGGTCTTTTTATTTTTAATTTTGTCTACGGGCTTTCGTACCTATCCAGGAGTTCAAGGTTGGGATATTGATAATTCGTCAACGACGAATTCTAAATTATTTTTTGTCTACACAAATGGCGCACGAGTAGTAACCAATGATGTAGATTCGGACCACTCATTATATGGAACAAGTACTGTAACTGTAGAACAGATGATGCAGGCTATATTTTCAGACTATAATTCCATACAGTCAGCATACCTCACGTTGGTGAGTAGTAGTGATGGTGATTTTGCGTCAAGGGGTACTGATAGGACCATTACTTTAGTAGATGGAAACCCTGGAGGAGTACAGGCTGGGGTGGCTCGATTTACCACCAACTCAAATCATCAGATAAATGAATGTGCGGTTACTTTGGGAGAATCCGTATATGATTCCAGTAAAACATTTTTAGGAGTGGTTGGTCACGAAATTGGGCATTGCTTAGGTCTCGATCACCCTCAAGATACTGTTTATGCATTGATGTCTTATTATAGAGCGGGGATTTATCAGCTCGATATTGATGATAAAATAGGTATTGTGAATCTTTATCCCGTTAACTCTTCTGATGTACAAGAGGTGCAGACGCTAGGGCTAAGTTGCACTCGAAAAAATTAGTTTTCTAGTAGGCTTGCCATGACAGATTCACTGGCCTCTAGCTGATCTCTAAGCCTCATCAAAA
>JAGRAA010000477.1 GCA_020435185.1 Bdellovibrionales bacterium
TGAGAGTTCTTTTTAGTGGTGTAGCGTGATGGCGGCTTACCAAGAGCTCTCGCTTCTGTGCATTCTAATGTGATGATTCTGATCTTGCCTTTTTTCTTAGCCATTCGTCTATCCTCCAAAAGTCCGTATATTTAACTAAAATACTGAGGCTTGTCATGCTTTTTTTTTTAACTTAAGTAATGAAGAGGAAGCTCTCTGCTTTGGGAGTTTGTGTTTTTTAAAAAAATAAGTAAATTCAAGTAGTTATATTCTGCCATGAAAAAGAGGGGTCTTTTTTTCTTCGAGCCCGGTCTACAGGCCAGATTGTTATTTAATTATAATGAAATTATTCGGCTAATCCGAAGCATAAAGTGTGAGAAAGAATTTTAAAATCTTATTTCCTATTTCAATAAAGCTCATTTTGATGACTTTTATTTTGATTTTAGCAACCGTTTTTATGGTTGTTAAGCAAAGCACGGATCAATTTGCAGAGATCACTACGGATCGTGAGTCCTCGGCTAATATTAACCAGGCTGTTGCTCGCGCAACCGAAGTCGATGAGTTTTTTCAAACGTATAAAGAAAAAATAAAAATAGTCGCTTCTATTTTAAAAAATGAGGTCTTCCAGAAGAAAAAAAGAAGTTTCATAAACATATGCGGAACTGAAGAAGTGGATGACCTTCATGCTAACAAAGAGGGTTCTCAATCTGTCGTTCAGAAAGATGATTTGGATTCACTCGCGCTTTCATTTTGCGATGATAAATCGTTAATTAGCGTAGAGATAAGAAGTATAAATGACAAGAATAGCATTCCGGCCAGAGTGGTAAAGGGATCATACCTTGCGGGTTATAAGGATTTATCGGGTCAGGATTTGACTCCTCATTTTATAGATACATTGAGGCGTTATCAGGAGTCTTACAATCGATTTGATTTTTCTGCCGTTTTCGCTGGTCAAGTAGAAATTAGAAACTCCGCTTTTAAGGGAGGAGCTCCTTTAATTTCTATGGGTATTCCTTTGGTGCGCGACGAGTTGGGTAACTTTACGGATATAGCGGTGGCAGAAATTGGTTTGGATAGGCTGCAAAAAGTGTTCTCAAAGTCCAGTGACAGAATGACATATTTGATTGATAAAGAAGGAAATTTACTTGCGCATCCTAATGAAAAGCTTGTGTATAGTGCTACCCCTATGAATAGTTCGGCCATTGTGGATCATGCCCTTCATAAAGTGAATCAGAATTACCAATCTACAGAACCATTCGTCGATCCATTTACAGAGAAGTCCTCAATAGGGGCCTATGCTAAAACACGTTATGGAGTCACTGTAATTGCGCAGACTTCAGAAGAGTTTATAAAGGATGCGGCTACCAGTGTAAGAAGGCAGTCTATTTATACCACGGGAAAAATTCTATCCTTATCTCTTTTGATCATATTTCTGCTTTCATTTTCTTTGACCGTTCCCATCGAGAATTTAGTAAGAATGGCAACAGAGATTGCAAAAGGAAACTTTCATGTAAAATCTAATGTGACATCGAAAGATGAAGTGGGTGCTCTTGCCGCGGCTTTTGACGACATGGTTGTAGGATTAGAAGAAAGAGATAAGGTTAAGAATGTTCTTAATAAATTTCATGGTTCTGCGATTATGGATGATTTACTCAGTGGAAATTTAGAACTGGGTGGTCAAAATAAAGAAGTTACTGTATTTTTCAGTGACATTCGTGACTTTACTAAATTTTCTGAAGGGCATACTCCAGAAGAAGTCGTACATATGTTAAATGAATACTTTCAGGTCATGGTGGGTATTATTAATAGAAACCACGGGGTGGTGGATAAGTTTATTGGTGATGCCATAATGGCAGTGTGGGGTGCTCCTAATAAATCCGATGACGATACTTACAATGCAATAAAAGCCTGCTTGGAAATGAGAATTGCATTAGAAGAACTGAATAAAAAAAGAGCTGGCCGAGGAGAGGTCCCTATAAAAATAGGAATTGGTATTCATACAGGAAGAGCTATTTCTGGGAATATTGGTTCAGATGAGAGGATGGAATACACCGTGATCGGCGATGCAGTAAACACTGCGGCTCGTATAGAGGCTTCAACCAAAGCATTTGGGACAGATCTTTTGATTAGTGGAGAGGCTGCAAAAATAGTGATTAACCGATTTATGGTAGAAGAAGCTGGCGCCGTTGAGGTTAAAGGTAAAGAAGAACCATTGAGGCTTAATAAAGTTCGAGGGTTTATTGACGAAAATGGTCATCCTGTGGAAGTAAGAACGGAATTTTCAGATTATGAAGTGGGATCTGACGCCAAAGTTAAACTTGTGGGCTGATATTTATTGTGCGCCCAATGGAGGAG
>JAGRAA010000478.1 GCA_020435185.1 Bdellovibrionales bacterium
TAGGGAACTGTTACCTTTTAGTGTTCCTATGATGAAAAAGATAATGCGAAGACAAGAGTAAAAGGCTGACGCTGATCCAAGAAGAAATACTCATACCATAAGGAGAAGGGCCCCGGTAATCATCTCTAAAATACTCCATCATCAGCCTGCCAAGGGCATGAAAGAAAACCCAAAATAAAAATAATTGCCCAGAGGGTTTTGCCCAACGTAGTCGGGTATTTGAAAACCTCTGTTTTTCAATCCAAAACAGAGCCAATGAAGTTCCTATTTCCCATAAAAATACATAGATTTGAACAGGATGTCGGTGACCAATTATATGCTCACTCGGAAATTCCACAGACCAGGGGAGGTCGCATCTTGAACCGTAACAACAACCATTGAGAAAACAGGCGATTCTGCCAAAACCATATCCCACCGAGAACACTATGGCGTACATATCTGCAAGGTCCATAAAATGAATACGGCTTATTCTGGTGTAAAAATATACGGCGATGAGGGCCCCAATGGCACCGCCGTAAAAAACAAAGCCTCCATGCCAAATGTAGAAGACTCTCATCCAGTCTTGTTGGTAATAGTCGAAGGCCTCATAAAATACATGAAAGAGTCTAGCGCCAACAAAGCCTCCTATCATAACAGCAAAGGCTGAATCTAAAGCCACTCGGGCAGAAAAACCATATTGCTTGGAGCGCTTTAAGAGCCAAAACAAAGAAAGCGTATAAATTAAACTAATGATGGTAATATAGGTAGGAAGAAAGATTTGATCGGTAATGGGTATAACCGGAAACACTTTTAAGATTCTTTACTAGCGGCCGCTAAAAGTTTTCTTTGTTTTTCTTCTTTCGCTTCTTTTGCTAAGATTAAAAATAAAACAGTGACACCACAAACTATAGCACAGTCGGCAACGTTAAAAGCAGGCCAAGCATGACCATGGTAATGAAAATCTAAAAAATCAATAACATAGCCGTATCTTATGCGATCTATATAGTTACCAATGGCGCCACCAAAAACACTGGATAATGCAAAAATTTGAAGAGTGTCGTTTTGTTTCACACCATGGAGAAAATAGAGAATAACAATTAAAGCGATAGGTGGCATAGAGAGAAAAAATATCTTTCTAAAAGCAGGATCAGATCCACTTAAAAAACCAAAAGCAGCACCACGATTTCTCACATAAGTGATGTTAAAGTAATTCTCGATAACCGTAAGGCTTTGACTGAGCGAAAAATTTGTATGTATATACAGTTTTGTGAGCTGGTCTAAGGCAATAATTAAACCAGCTATAGCAATAAGAATGAGATACTTTCTATTAACCATAACATTATGATAGGGGCAATACCGCTGTTATTCAAGTGCACTAATGCATTTTGAACACAATGCTGCGTGCGCGCCCTGCTCCTTTTCAAAAGTTTTAGGTATAACTAAATCCTCACTATAGTGCCAACATCTCTCGCACTTTTTCCAGCCTTGATCATGGGCAGGCACTACATGGATATGAAGAGAGTTTTTCTCTCCTTCTTTTGTTTTAATAATGACCTTTGAAACAATCAGAAATTGTTCTAAAAACCCAAAAAATTGATGATTAGAGTGATTTTGAAACTCAATGAGAAGTTCGGTCCACTCTTTACTACATTCAATGGTGACAATGGCGTCTAGACTTGATCCGATAACTTTATTTTTTCTCAAAGTCTCAAGGTTAGAGGAGCCTTCTTGAGCTTCGGTACCCTTACCATTAATTTTATCTCGAAGTTCTCGCAAACGTTTAAATTTTTCTGCTAATTGAGGATTATGCCATTCAGATTTAAATTCAGGAAAATCTTCTAAGAAAATACTCTCTTTATGACTACCGGGAGTGCTCATATACGCTTCTTCTGCAATGAAAGAAAGGATGGGAGCCATTAATTTATTTAAAGTGGTTAGAAGTTCGAAAAGCACAGTTTGACTTGATCGTCGCTCTTGACCTTCTTTTTTCCAAGTGTAGAGTCTGTCTTTTAGGATATCTAAATAGATCGCAGACATTTCTACAGTGAAAAATTGGTTGAGATTGTGATAGACCTTATAAAAGTTGTAAGAGTCATAAGCTGAGGTACATTTTTCGACTAACTGATTGAGTTCATGAAGGGCCCATTGATCTAATGGAGTCAATTGATCGTAAGCCACTTTGTCGGTTTCGTGGTTAAAATCATTTAAATTTCCTAATAAGAATCGAATGGTATTTCTAATACGACGATAGGTCTCTGAGATCCGTTTAAAAATTTCTTCGCTTACAGTGATGTCTTGTCCATAATCTTCGTAGGTTACCCACAAACGAAGAATTTCTGCACCAAATTGTTTGACGATAACAGCAGGATCAATGACATTTCCTTTTGATTTACTCATCTTATAACCGTCAGCATCAGTGACAAATCCATGGGTAACAAGAGCCTTGTAGGGAGCTTCTCCATAAGCGGCCACAGAAGACATCAGACTTGTTTGGAACCATCCTCGATGTTGATCACTACCTTCTAAATAAATATCTGCAGGAAACTTCAGCTCGCTTCTCTTTTTTTGTACAGCTGAATGTACCGAGCCACTGTCGAACCAAACGTCTAATATATCAGTGCCTTTATTAAACTCTTTGTGACCACAACTTTGGCAAGCATGATCTCCGATAAAATCTTTAGAAGAGCCACTAAAATAAGCTTCGATTCCTTGACCGGAATTTTCCATTTTATCAGCGACTTGTCTCATTAATTCAGGGGAGGTGTATGAGTCTCCACAATTTTCGCAATAAAAGACGGGTATTGGGACCCCCCAGGCTCGTTGTCGAGAAACGCACCAGTCAGGGCTATTACCGATCATGGCCGTCAATCGTTGTTTTCCCCAATTGGGTGCATACTGGAGTTGATTTTCTGCGATATCTAAAGCTTTTTCTCTTAGTTTTTGATCCCCATCCATTTGAATAAACCATTGTGGAGTAGATCTAAAAATTAAAGGGGTTTTTGAGCGCGGATTGTGTGGATAACTATGAACAATTTCTTTATATCCAATGAGATGTCCAGATTGTTTTAAATCCTCAATGATAACTTTATTGCCATCCCATATTTTTAGGCCTTCATACTTGGGGACTTCGGAGGTAAAGCGTCCAGCGGGATCTACGGGAGACAACACTGGGAGATCATATTTTAATCCTACGTTATAATCGTCTAATCCATGTCCTGGAGCCGTGTGAACGCATCCTGTCCCAGCTTCTAGAGTGACGTGATCTCCTAAAATGACCAAGGATTTTCTGTCCATAAAAGGATGTTCAGCCTGCATTCTCTCAAAGACTTCTCCTTTATGAGTAGAGACAAGGTTAAGCTGTAAATCGCAATCTTGAGCTACCTTTTCACTGAGTTCTTTGGCGAGAATAATGTAATCGTCTTGGCTGGTTTTATAGACTCCATAGTCAAACTTCGCGTTTAAGCTGATGCCGTTATTTGCAGGGAGAGTCCAAGGAGTGGTGGTCCATATGACGAAATAAACAGGTTTGTCTTGTGGTAGATTTAGATCTTTGTGACTTTGTATTTCTTCTTTAGACAATTCAAATTTGACGTAGATAGAGGGACTTTTATGATCGGCATACTCTACTTCTGCGGCGGCCAAAGCGGTTTGAAGAGTTGGGCACCAGTTAACAGGTTTTTCTCCTCTATAAAGCGTACCATTTTCTAATATTTGAGCGAGAACTCTTACCTCTTCTGCTTCAAATTCGGGTTGGAGCGTAAGGTAGGGTTTTTCCCAATCCGCAAGAATTCCTAGGCGAATAAATTGCTCTTTCTGAGTATTGACCCAGGTTAAAGCCTCTTTTCGGCAAAGTTCACGAACTTCGCTATCGGTCATATCTTTTCTTTTTTTACCGAGCGCTTTGGTGACTTTCAATTCTATAGGTAACCCATGGCAGTCCCATCCTGGGATGAATGGGGAATCGAATCCCTTCATCGATTTATATTTAATAATGACGTCTTTAAGAACTTTGTTGAGAACATGGCCAAGGTGTAAATTGCCATTGGCGTAAGGAGGACCGTCGGTCATAATGAACGTTTTTTTACCTCGGTTTTTGGCCGACATTTTCTGATAAAGCTCTATAGAATCCCAACTTTTAAGTCTTTCTGGTTCCACTACGGGCAGATTTCCTCTCATCGGAAATTCGGTGAAAGGGAGTTGTATAGAGTTTTTGATTTTTTCGTCAAAAGGAGTGAGCTCTGGTTTATTTTTGTCTTTGGCCACGATTTTCTCCACGAGGTAATTAAACCCTGAGAATTATTTAGGTCATGCTCTATTGTCAAGATTTAGGAGGAAACAACTGCTTTATTCTTTCATATCCTAACGCAATTAACATTCTCATGACCTCATAGTCTTGACTGAGGTTTAAATTGGCTTTTACTTCGTTGAGAATAGCTAAAGTCTTTGGATCCGAACCCTCAGCCATAATTGGAGTCGTTTCAGGAATTTCTTTTAAAGAGCGATGAGTAGTGCTTACAGCAGGAAGGTCTTTTTGCGA
>JAGRAA010000479.1 GCA_020435185.1 Bdellovibrionales bacterium
CAAGAATAACACAGCCATATTGTCAAAGGCATAACGAACAGAACCGGCTAAATTAATGTCTTCTTGATTACTATTATTTTTTAATAGGTAATTATTATAAGTAAGAGTTAATCCTAACTTTAAATTACTATTAATATTATAAGCAGGAGCAACCCTCATTCTCCATTCATGGGTTCGAGAACGAGCGGTATTAAAATCGTTATTAAGATACTGTTTAAAACGTACATAACTGACATACTTATCAATCTCAAATTTGTTTCCTAATGATTTTCCGAAGTAGTTTCTGATTTGCAAATCACCGTCAGAGCCATAACGCTCACGAAAAATAGGATCTGCTAAATAAATTAAACGAGTTTTGCAATTTCATAGAAAAATCGCTCAATGAATATTTATAATTGTATTTAAAGAACGCTTCATACAACTCATCTCTTTCTTTACGCTTTATTGTGCTCTCACTATCCCCTGTTGCAGGATTGTAGGATCTTATCCAATAATCTCCTCCGAAGCTAATGCTCTGAGTTTTTGAAAACTTAAAACCAGGCTCCGCTCTTAAAAAAGTTTCACTCCCATTGAACTGTAAATTGTTATCTCTAGTAGTTGCTGATTCCGCTTCCAAAGAAAGAGTGAATTGTGTCGGTGCAGAAGGTGCTGGCATAGTTACTTCGTTATTTTGAGCCATAACGCTGACTTGATAGATGAATATGCTTATTACTAACCCAATAAAATTAATCCTTTTCATAAATGATCTCCTTTGGAGATCACCTATGGTCTGTAAAGATTACGAAGTCAATAAAAGCGTCGAAAATAACATATTTCTAATAAAAGATAACATCTCTACTAAGGATCAATAAATAAGCACTCTATTATTTTGAGTGTCCGCTACAATGAGACGACATCCATCATAGTACACGAAATGAGCTCCCCATAAGGTATTTGCTGCCGCCGTACTACAATTACACTGGTTATGATCACCACTTCCTGCTCCATTTTGGCCAATAATGACATCAGCGTTATCTCCAGGACTAGGAATACTATTGAAAATTAAGATTCTGTCATTTCCTCGATCAGCCACAAATAATTTGGTTCCATCATAAAACGAACTCACCGGTCCATTTAACTGATTTGCCGCGGTCCCATAACCAGAGATTATAGTAGAATCAGCCGACATCCCTGTGGTTAATGTACTAATGTCGTTATAAAGCATGACCGCGTTATTGGACGAGTCCGTAACAATTAATTTTGTTCCGTCCGTATTCACACCCAAAGGAAAACTCATTCCAGAAGGAGCACTCCCTGACGTTGAAGAGGTAAAGTCCGCTTGACCTAAAACCACCGAAGCATCCATCCCAGAAGACAAACTTGCTTTATCATAAACAAGCACCCTTCTATTTCCGCTGTCTGCTACAAACATCTTATTCGTACTCTCGGCCACTTGAACAGTTGCTGCTAAGGTATTCTTGTTCACAGGCCCGCCTTGATTAGAAGAACCTGAGATTAAATCGGTCTGACCTAAAGCCATTGTCGCCGTAGTTACGCTACTTAAAGGCCATAAAGAAACCCTGGCATTACTCCATTCTGATACCGCCAAATAGGTACTCCCCACGGAAAGTCCCTGATTTGCCTTTAATCCTGTGGCTGAAGTTGTACCTGTAGTTGTGGTAAAATCTGGCTGTCCTACAACCTGATCGGCATCTGCACCGTCCGTTGTTGGAATCGAATTGTAAATAAGTACTCTGTTATTCGCCCCATCAGAAATGTATAGCTTGCCATCTTTCACCCAAACGCCATAAGGACTACTCAGAGTGTTTGCTGCCGCACTTCCTCCTCGATTCGCCGAGTTGCTTACGAAATCTGCCTGCCCAATGACATTTCGAGCATTCATATTTGTACTAAAAACAGTGGGTCCACCAGGGCAACTGGCCACCGCAGCCACCGAGTAATTCACATCAAAAGTCTTGCCATCCACCGTAATTCGAATTACTCCACTTCCCGACGTCGAAGATGAGATCTGTATAGAAAGATTATCTGCAGCTGGAGTAATACTGGCGGGCCCAGACACAACTGCCCAAGAAATTGAACTCGGAGTGACTGCTTGATTATTACTGTCTTTTACTGATAAGAAAAAATCTTCTGTGCTACCCGCACTAAAATCTATGGAGCTCACCTCAGATGAGCCGCTATTATCCGGAAGAATAGATATGCTTGGAGAATTACTGCTGTCTTGATTACCTTGCAGCTGTCCGGCTAACTGACAGCCCGACATTAAGAAAAACAACAAAATATATA
Organism: Bdellovibrionales bacterium; assembly: GCA_020435185.1. Lineage (GTDB taxonomy): Bacteria > Bdellovibrionota > Bdellovibrionia > Bdellovibrionales > UBA1609 > JAGRAA01. The sequence continues at coordinate 2,287 of JAGRAA010000479.1, forward strand.
ACATACGTACCATAATCACCTCGTCTTTTCTTGCCTTACGTTCTTAAGTCTTATCGGCGAGAAGGAAGCGATGGTTAAGAAAAACTATTGTACTTTATTGAGACGTGAATTGAGACAGAAGAGGAATTATCCACATATATTGTGGATAATCTCATTAATAGTCATCGTCTTTGCCAGATCCCATGTCTGCGACACCTCTGACTTCTTCATTGTAGCGCTGAATTTCATCATCACTATCATAATCATCGTCACTGTCTATATTGAGATTTTCATCCAACTCTAACTCATGAATAGTCGCCAAAAAGTCTTTTTCTGTTTTTAAGTCTTTTCTGAGAACTTCAAGAAAACGATCTGGATATCGAGAAGTTAATTCTTCAATGTATTTTTCTAACTTACCTTCAGAAAGGATTTTCTTACGATTTTGAATTTTCTTCCAGAATAACAAATAGTGATAACGACAGTATCCATCCACCTTTTCTAGCTGATCACAATCTGGAACACGACAATAACGATTGCCTTCTGCATCCGTTAACACAACTTCGTTTGCAGCAAGACTTTCTTCAAGATTAAACTCATCTAAATCGTCAAATTCCTCAAACTCCACTTCCTCTTCAGTAGCTTCAACTATGGACTCGACCTGTTTTGCCTTAGCTTTTTTATTTTCAGATGTACTTTTTAACTCTACTGGCTCAGGAGATTTTTTCGTGGTCTTTTTGAGAGAAGTCTTATCAGTCTTCTTAGTGACTTTTTTTGCTGCTTTTTTCACCGCTTTATTTTCGAGCTTTTCAACACCTGCTTTTACAGATTTTTTTGCTGAAGCTGCCGTAGTAGTTTTTTTAGCGACTTTTTTTGTAAGTTTTTTAGCGTTTTTTTTATTGGTCGTTTTCTTAACAACCTTCTTTGACACACTTTTAGCCACTTTTTTTGCGGCCTTTTTAGCGTTTTTTTTATTGGTCGTTTTCTTAACAACCTTCTTTGACGCATTTTTAGCCACAGCTTTTTTCACTGCTTTTTTCACTGCTTTTTTAGCCACTTTTTTGGTGGCCTTTTTAGCGCTCTTCTTATTTGTAGATTTTTCTGCCGCCTTTTTAGCGGTCTTCTTTTTTGCTTTTGCCATAGTCAACAACTTGAGCCATTTCATTTTATTCGTCAAGCCCTAACTGTGTTATCTTATTCGTATCTGACCGGACTCGGTTCGAACAAAAACATATCCTTTTTTCTCTCCTCTGAGCCGTCCACTCATCACTTTAATACTCCGATATCTCGTAAGCTTTAAATAAGGGGCCACGTTAAATTGACCATTTATCGTTCCTAAATTGACTCGAGCTCCCGAATTTCTGGTTGAAATATCAACAGGCCCTTCTACGGAATGAATTCTTACATTTAACTCACCCTTTAAACGAGCAACCACAGCACCTTGCTCTGAATCGCCTCGAACCTCTCCTTCAAAAGACTCAATCTTAAGAGGAGAAATTCCGTTTTTAAAATTAAGCTTTCCCTGACTATCTTGAACTCGGGTTTGGCCTTTATGGGAGGCTAATGTGATTTCAGCATCAGTTTTTACCAACTCCGTCTTCCCAGAATAATTATTGACGTTAACCTTACCCACAGCACTATTAATCACCACTTGAGATCGATAAGTCTCCACCTGAATATCTCCCTCTCTCCCCTTGATCATTATTTCCCCATCGTGACTGGTTAAATCAGCCTCTCCTTTTCCTCCTGAAAGAACCAGGTTACCAGACTGTAAATGAGAAAAAATATCTCCACTCCATTGATCAAATTTCAACTCACCTTTTTTTAAAAAACACTGTACAGGCCGAGCCGGTCCCTCAATGGTCATCTTAATATCGGGATATTCCGACAACACTCTCGGCCACTGCTCTTTGCTGTCTGGCCCTTTGACTTCCACCAAAAATTGACCCTTAGAATCAAGATGAGTCTCCACACTCCACGAAGCCTCTTGTTTATAACTGTATTTGAGTTCAATCTGGCTTAGATTTGCTTTTTCGACAAATTCCACCGTTCCTACATATCCCTTTACATATATCGACTTCACTTGCTCCGCGGGAACCGTTGCCCGCTTCTGCACAATCTCTTGAGTTTCGCTGTGCGCAAAAATATTTACGAAAAATAAAACGGAGATCACCACAAAAGATCTAACTAGAGCCATCGCCCCACCTTTCTTTAAACCTATTCTTTTTATACCTATAAATTAAACAGAGTGAGTAGACAAAAATCGCATTTTTATTTAATAATCCCTTGGATTGTTTCTACAAGTCCTAAAAATATTTCATAAAAGAAAGGCCATCATGAAGGAAAACATTTATATAGTCGCCGCAAAAAGAACAGCCATAGGATCTTTTCAAGGATCTTTAAGCCAAATACCCGCTGCAAGACTTGGTGCATCATCAATTAAGGCGGCCATCCACCAGTCTGGTCTTTCTGAGGATTTGGTGAACGAATGCATCATGGGGAATGTCTTAACTGCCGGAGTCGGACAAGCTCCCGCTCGTCAAGCGGCTCTCTACGCTGGCCTTCCAAATAGCGTCCCTTGTATGACTATAAACAAAGTCTGTGGTTCTGGCTTAAAGGCAGTAATGCTGGCTGCCGACTCCATCCAACTTGGACATTCCCAAGTTGTGGTTGCTGGTGGCCAAGAAAATATGTCTCTTTCCCCCCATCTTCTTCTTCAATCTCGAACTGGATACCGCATGGGTGATGTAAAAGTAAAAGATAGTATGCTTGTTGATGGTCTATGGGATCCCTATAACGACTATCACATGGGAAACGCCTCTGAAATTTGCGTGAAAGAATATAAGTTTTCACGGGAAGAATTGGATGCTTTTGCCACAGAAAGTTACAAAAGGTCACAGAGTTCTCAAGCGACAGGTCTATTTAAAGATGAAATTACTCCTGTTGAAGTCAAAACACGAAAAGAAACACTTTTAGTTGACACCGATGAAGAACCCAAAAAAGTAATCTTTGACAAAATTGCTGGGCTTCGACCTGCATTTGATAAAGATGGATCCATCACTGCCGCCAACGCCAGTACCATCAACGACGGAGGATGCGCCCTTGTTCTTGTTAACGAAAAGACTTTAAAAGATCACAATCTATCTCCTCTTGCAAAAATCGTAAACTACACCTCTCACGCTCAGGAACCTCAATGGTTTACAACAGCGCCGGTAGCTGCAATGAAAAAATCACTTGAGCTCAATAAAATGTCAGCCAAAGACATCGACCTGTTCGAGGTCAATGAGGCCTTCAGCAACGTTACCATGGCTGCAATGAGAGATTTAAATATTCCCCATGATAAAATGAATGTGAATGGTGGAGCGGTCAGCTTAGGTCATCCCATTGGAGCAAGTGGTGCTAGAATTTTGACTACTTTACTCTATGCTCTTAAAAACAAAAATAAATCCACGGGAATGGCTAGCATCTGCATTGGCGGCGGAGAAGCCGTAGCCGTATTAGTAGAACGGGTTTAAATAAACGTTTTATACGCTTCTAAAGACTCTGGGTTTGAGACCGCCTCTAAATTGGTTAATTCTTTTCCGTTTATGAGGCGGCTAACTGCCATTTCCATTTTTTTTCCACTTCTCGTGTAAGGTATACCTTCAATTTGATAAATTTCACGCGGCACATGTCTTGGTGTCGTATTCTTAAGAATTAAAGTTTTAATCTCTCTTACTCTTTCTTCTGTAAGAGACTCTCCTGTTTTTAATTGAACGAATAATAAAACATCCACATCTCCTTGGATATTTTTACCTACACAAATCGAGTCCTCTAAATAATCTAAAGCTTCTGTTTGCCTATAAATTTCTGCCGTTCCGATACGCACACCACCAGGATTCAGCGTAGCATCTGATCGACCAAAGACCATAACGCCTTTTGATTTTGTGATCAAAATAAAATCCCCATGATGCCAAACACCTGGGTATTTGCTAAAGTAAGCCTCGTTGATTTTTTCATGCTTTGGATCATTTAAAAAATAAATGGGTCGACTCGGAAAACTCTGTCGACAAACTAACTCTCCCTCTGCCTCGTTAAGAACTTCTCCTTTTTCATCAAAACAGACCACATCCATGGCCAAACCTAAAACTTGAATCTCCCCTCGACGAACAGGAGAAATCGGGCTACCCAACATAAAGCATCCAATAATATCAGTTCCTCCACTAATACTACTCAACTGCACATCAGATTTTACTCTTTCATAGACAAAATCAAACTGCTCTGGAAGAAGTGGCGCTCCCGTAGACAATAGAGTTTCCAAACTGTCTAAATCTGTATTTTTATCCCATCCATTGTCTTGAAGTGCTTTTAAAAACTTTGGTGAAGTCCCAAAAATATGAATTTTCTCTCGATCAATAATTTTGAAAAATTCATTTAAACTAGGGAAGCCTGGTGATCCCTCGTAAAGAACAATCGTTGAACCAAAAAACAACGAGCTCATCAACCAATTCCACATCATCCAACCACATGTCGTAAAATAAAAAATATTTTTCTCAGCCGTTAAGTTCGTGTGTAACCCCAATTCCTTAATGTGTTGCAATAAGGTTCCCCCCACGGAATGAACAATACATTTGGGTTTTCCCGTGGTGCCTGAAGAGTACATGATATAAAGCGGCGAGCTAAATGGAACCGGGAGATAACTTATTTTTTGCGGCGACTGGGCAGACAAAAACTCGTTCCAATCCACACTATTTTCAATGTTTGCTCCATTCTTTTCTGCAGGCTCAATAAGATCTACCAAGACAATCTTCTCTATGCTTTTAATCTTCTGAGCAATCACAGAAATTTTATCCATTAACGAATGAGTTTTGCCGTTATATTGATAGGATCGAACAGCCACAAGAACCTTAGGTTTACTTTGTCCAAACCGATCCATTACCCCTTCGACACCAAAATCACAACTCGTCGAGGTAAATACTCCCCCTAAAGAGGAAGTGGCTAACATAGAAATCACGGTTTCAGGAATATTCGGCATATAACAAGCCAACACATCTCCGGGTTGGATGTACGGGCGCAACGCCTGTTGAAGCAAACTCACTTGCTGTCGCAATTCTTGATAAGACATCGATCTATTCATTCCAGATTCATGTACAAATCTTATCGCCGTATCCGCGTCCTTTCCTTGGGACAGCAAATTCTCCGCAAAATTCAGTTTTTTATTAGGATACCACCCGTAACTAGAAAACTCCAGATCCGCACATATAGGATCATCAGTGCCTTCCCATAAAATCGGAAAATATAAGCTCAGTTCCTTCCAAAAAAGCAAAGGATTTTCAATGGACCATTGATGCAGATCTTCATAATGAGAAACCTTTAAAGAGTATTTCTCATTCAGAGTTCGAATGAATTGCCACATATGAGAGTTCATCAATCGATATTCACTGGGACGCCAAAGAACATCATTTAACCCTATTCTGTCGGATTTGCTCTGCTCCTTATCTTCTCTCATACTCCCCTCCCTTGATCATTTAGAACACTCATTTTTACCTCTGAAGAAGATCGAAGTAAACTAATTAAACATAAGATTATTCTAAACATAAGTCGGGTTCACGAATTTCAATAGCCTATTGTTCCTCTGAAAGATTATAATGATCATGTAAAGCAGGAGAAACGCAAGGTGGCTAAAAGCGGTGTCATTAGTCTAAAAGCAAACGATAT
>JAGRAA010000480.1:0-168 GCA_020435185.1 Bdellovibrionales bacterium
CTCATTTTGATACGTTTATCTAAAAAAATAACTGGACAAAAAGATGAGTGAAACCGCATATAAAATCAAGCTACTCAACGGAATATTAAAAACCAGATTTTGCCCAGGGACAGTCAACAGATAGGAAGCACTGACAATAAAACTTGCAGTCACGAGCCCTGCAAAATT
>JAGRAA010000480.1:385-1690 GCA_020435185.1 Bdellovibrionales bacterium
CTTAAAACGTCAAAGTCTTTTTTTATAATCCTGCCCATACCCTCAACGGCAATAATTGATTTAAAAAACACAACCAGTTCAGAGGGGAGAATAACCTTGTTCTCTGCGGCTATAGCGGTGGACTCCAACAATAGCCTCCCGCTATTCACTTCATCTAATTTAAGGCCATGATAAGGGGCTATCAAATTTCTCAATTGGCGAGATAACTTATCCACATCCACAAACTCACTATAAGGAGCCAAGTCGACATATTCATAAGCAAGGGAGTCATAGTCTTCGGTAGCTAACGCAATAAGCATATTCGCAATTGCTGATTTCGTTTTGTCATTGAGTCTACCTACAACCCCAAAATCAATAAGACCTAGTTTATTATTAGGAAGTATAAACATATTTCCTGGATGCATATCTCCATGAAACATCCCATCTTTAAAAACCATTTTAAAATAACATCTTAAACCAGTTTTAATAAGCTCTTCTCCATCAACATCTTTAGAGATGGCATGAGGATCGCTTAAAAGCTTTCCTTGCAGCTGTTCCTGAACAAGAACTTTTTTCCCCGAATACTGCAAATACACTTCAGGAATAACTACTTTTTCAAAGTTTTTAAAATTATTTTGAAAGCGCTTAATATTATTCGCTTCAACAATAAAATTTAATTCTAGCTCTAAAGTTTTAAAAAACTCGTTCGCCACTCCTACCGGATTGAACAATCTTGACTCAGGGATATAGGTTTCTAGCACCTCAGCTAGAAAATAAATCACACCCAAGTCTTCATAAATCACATCTTCAATATCTGGCTTCTGTACTTTCACCACAACCGGGGATCCGTCAATTAGCTTCGCTTCGTATACCTGAGCAATACTTGCCGCTCCTATTGGCTTCTCATTAAAAAAGGTAAAGACCTTCGTTAAATCCTCGCCAAAGTGACCTTGTAGAACCGGCTTAATATCTGAAAATGGCACTTCACTGACCTGGGAGTGAAGTTTTTTAAATTCCTCACAAAACAAATGGGGGATTAAATCTGGACGTGTCGCTAATATTTGTCCAAGCTTCACAAATGTTGGTCCAAGCTCCTCAAAACTAATACGCAATCTTTCTGGTGCCGAAAGCTTTCGAACAGTAGAAGAAGTAACTTTTTCAAAAATAAATTTACCTAACTTAGCTCGCTCAGCGAGATTTTCGAACCCGTTTTTTGCGAATACGCCGACTATTTTTTTTAGCCTTGCCGCGTTTTTGATTGTTCCCAGAGGAAGATTTACTCGTGTTTTTTCCATCTGTTTTACCACTTTTTTTCTTTGATTTTTT
>JAGRAA010000481.1 GCA_020435185.1 Bdellovibrionales bacterium
AACATTATTTTTCGTTGGTCATCACACACCAAAAAAAGCCTATTCTTATTGAAAGAAGGGAAAATCTGGTTGAATTAAAGAAAGCCTATGAGTATGTGTTATCGAGAGATGAAAAAGAGATTTTCGCCTGTGGATTAGTTAAAAAAGACCTTTTTCAATCTTTCACTCAATTATGACCTACACAGAGATTAATAGATAAATATGACCAGTAATTTAGAAAAAAAATATTCCAATGATAATTGGCAAAACAGTGCTCAGGTTGCGGTTGCACTAGTGCATAGTCCTGTTTTAGATAAAGTAGGCGACACGGTAGCCACGAATATCACAAATTTTGATATTCATGATATTGCGAGGGCTTGTCGGACTTTTGGCGTTCATAAATATTATTTAGTAAACCAGATGAGAGAACAGCTTATGTTTGCAGATAGAGTGATTGATCACTGGAAGTCAGGTTATGGTCGACGGTATAATCCGATGAGGTCAACAGCCTTGGCGCCAGTAAAAACGGTTGAGACGGTCGATCAAGCTCTCGGGGATTGGGGACAAGACTCTATTATGATTGCAACGGCTGCAAGAGACTTAGAAATTGTAAAATCTATAAAGTTTAAAGACCTCAGAGAGAGGCTACAAGAGGACACAGAGAAGAGGTTTCTTTTGCTGTTTGGTACGGGATTTGGACTACATAATAGCCTGTTGGAACGCTGTGACTACTTATTGGAGCCAATTAAAGGTGGTTCCCAAGACGATTACAGACATCTGTCCGTTCGATCTGCAGTAAGTATCTGTCTTGACCGACTACTGGGAACATGGTAGATGTCGTCGTTTAGTTTGTAATTTATTTGTAATTGGTTGATAAATAGGAGTCCAAAGCCATGGCTAATGAGATTATTCAAAATATTGTACAACGAGTGACTTTAGGTCGTACTCAAAAAAATGATTTACCTCAATTTAACACTGGCGACACTTTGGGCGTTTATGTGAAGGTTAAAGAGGGTGAGAAAGAAAGAGTGCAGCTCTTTAAAGGTATCGTGATTAAAATCCAAAATAGCGGTCAAGGAAGAAGCTTTACCGTTAGAAAAATGTCTAGTGGAGTAGGTGTGGAAAGAACATTCCCCTTTACCTCTCCAGCTCTAGATAGAATTGAAATTATCAGTAAGGGTAAAATCCGTAGAAGCAGATTGTTTTATTTAAGAGGTCTTAGAGGAAGAGCTGCTAAAATTGAATCTAATTTGGCTTTTGAATCTAATAAATCTCAAAACTAATTATTCTTAGTTATTAAAAACAGTTTTGACTTTAGAAAAGTATCAATGGAAAAAGCTTAAAGGGCCAGTCATAGGCGTGGATGAAGTTGGGCGAGGATGCTTGGCTGGTTCTGTCTATGCGGCGGCTGTATATATTGATCCTGCAGAAGTGTATTTACCTTATACCGATTCGAAAAAGTTATCCGAAAAAAAGAGAAAAGAATTTACAGATTATATCTTAGAGCATCACCGCGTAGGCATAGGGTTTGCTAGTGTAGATGAGATCTATGAGTTGAATATATTGAAAGCCTCTTTATTGGCCATGCAGAGAGCTGTGTTGAGCTTGCAGATGCCGAAATCTACCATATTGGTAGATGGCAAATTTACTATTCCGGGTCTGATGGGATATGAACAAATTCCTTTGATTAAGGGAGATTTTAGGGCTGAGCCAATAGCAGCGGCATCCATAGTGGCTAAGGTGACTCGTGATGAGGAGCTTAAAGATTTAGCTCAAGTCTATCCTCATTATGGTTTTGAAAAACATAAAGGCTATGGAACACAAATTCACAAGAAAGCTATTCAAGATTTTGGGCCTTGCCCCATCCACCGAAAGTCCTTTGCCGGAGTTAAGGAGTTTCTCTGATCAACGGCATTCTCTTGGCTATATCAATGAAAAGTTAGTTGAAGTCCGTCTTCTTAAAAAGGGGTTTGTGATTTTGTGCAGAAGGACTAAAATCCGCGGGGTGGAAATCGATCTGTTAGTGTACAATCGTCGGAGACACAATTATACTGTCATTGAAGTTAAGTCTGTTATTCGTAGTCATTGGGAGAGATCTTATCTCAGTGAGAGTCAGAAAAAAAGATTGCAGCGAGCTTGTCGACATCTATTGTTATTGGGGGTGCAACCGCTAAGTTTTGCGATTGCGCTTGTTGACGAAGACAAAAATATTACTTTCGTAACCTTAGAATACTGACTATACATTTGAATTAAGTAAATTTTTTGAAGAAGTATTTTTTGAACAAATTTTTTGGATAAATATTATAGGGGGAGAAATGAATAGATTAATTCATGCGATTTTAATAAATGGAGTTTTAATCGGAATTTTTGGTTTGAATCCTGCTTATGCAGCCGGAGAACAGAGGGAGCTTTCTCAAGCTCAAGAACTTACTTCTGTGTATCTTCAAACTTGCATAGGGCCAGATAGAAATCCTTTTGGATTTGAGTTTTGCGTAAATAATAATTTTAGGACTTTAGACCAAGAGCTTGGTCGGCCAATAGGATCTTGTCTGGGATTACAGAACAGCTCCTTTTCTTATGAAGTTTGCGTGAATGAAAAATTTCGAACTATAG
>JAGRAA010000482.1 GCA_020435185.1 Bdellovibrionales bacterium
AGCTTCCTTAGTTGAAACACCAGAGTTTTCTATCATAATTTTTTTCATTGATGTTTTTTCTTCATTGCTAACATCAAAGTCTGCATAGGCGACTCGCCCTAGTATGAAGGCGTATAGAGCGACATAGTGAGCTTTTTCTTCTGAATAATTCTTTAATTTTTCTTCTATAAGAGAAATCGATTTAAGGCTTTCTTGGTCAGAATTAAATTTTAAAAAATTTTCTAAAAAACTCATAAATTGACTTTAAAAGATATAATTCGGGTTGTCTACTGATTAAAAAAGTGGAAACTCGGGTTTTTATCCGCAGATAGTTTTGGATCTACGTTGAATAAGGCAATAACTTCTGTTCTTAGGCTTTGACTTACGTTAAAGACGACGAGGTCTGAGTTTTCGATGATTTGATGGAGTCCTCTTCCTGCGCCACCTTTATTTGCATTCAGAGCTCCACTTTTTCCTCCGTAACAACTGGCTAAATAGGTGAGGACAAGATCGGCACTGAGTCCACCAAAGGGATCTTCAACGGACACAGCCATAAGAACTCCATCGCATCCATATTTAAGAGTGGCATAGTGTTCAGGTTTGAGAACGATAGTCTCTTGCCGTGATAGGTGATTGTAAAGGGGAAGTCCTGTAGCGTCCTTAGGGGCATCGTATATTGCATTCATGAGTAGCTCTTCGACAACAGTTTGACATCTCGAGAGGTTTGATTTGCGCATGCCTAACTTAAGAAAATAATCCGTCATATCATTAATTAGATTCATTCGATCGGAGCTGGATTTAACTGATGCCGATTTAGTATTTGCCCCCCAGGCTAAGTACTTATCTATGCCAAAAATATCTTGAGAAATAAGTTTTGTAACTGTTGTCATAATATTTTTTATGGTGAAAGTTCTGTCGTCTTTATCTCTAGATACTATATTGGGAATAAAGGAATGCTTTTCAAGTTTTGGAAGATATTCAGGAATACTCTCAGAAGTGATGAATACAAATTTAGTGCCTGGATACATATTTTGAGCGTAATCGGCCAACTCTAACATATCTGTACTTACGAAAATAATATTAAAGGCATTGTCATCCAACAAAAGCTTTGCTTCTTGCAGACTCGAAGCAATACTAAGTTCTACTCCGGTTCCTCCAAGGGCCATTTTGGCTATTACTTGTTGTTTACTATTAGTATCCGCGAGAAGAACTTTTTTATTCTTCATTGCTCTTTCAGTAGAGAAAAGTAGTGTTATGGGTTCGAGTAGAGCCATAACTTCTTTAACTTTTTTTTCTGCTTTGGCAATAGCTCTTTGGGACTCTTTGTCTTCACTAAGTTTAATATTCGCAAGGGATAGCGATAGGCTGGAAAGATATCCATTCTGAAGCTCTTCTAGTTTTTTGAAAGTGAGATCACGTGTGTTGTAAAGTTCTTCGATTTTCTTATTCGAGGCGATGAGCTCTGCATTTTGCCTCTCTAGTTTATGATGAGACTCAATGGCGTCTCTCGTTTTTTCTTCCAAGTCTTTTGTTCGCTGCATGACTTTTTCTTCTAAAAGTTCATTTACTTTTTGCAGTTCAACTTGGGTAGCTTTTAGTTCTTCACTCAAGTCTTCAAAATGCTTTGCCTTTTCATTGGTCTTATTAAGTTTATGAGTCAAAATAGACGCAAAAAGCTTATAAAGAGCTAAGTGAAGAGAAAGATTATCTTCTCCTGTATAAGAAAGTGCCTCGCTCGAATTGATAACAAAAACATCGACATTAGTTGCTGCCAATGTTGTTGCTGAAGAGGGACGGTTGCTAATAACGCTCATTTCTCCAATGAGATCTCCAGTTTTGTCTAGTGAGGCTACCAAGCCCCCGTCTACGGTAACGTCGACGACTCCTTTAATTAAAAAGTACAGATTTTGATTTTCTTCATTTTGAGAAAGAATAACCTCTCCCTTTTTATAGCTTTCTGTACTTGTGTAGGTAGCTAGCGTACCGAGAAGATTTTTTGGAAACGCGCTAAAGACATCCAGTGAGTTGAATACACTCATTATGTATTCCTCATGATGGGTATCAATTTTTTTTGCATCGGACATTCTTTTAGGTCTCCAGGTGATTTAATAGTTATATATCGTAAAAACTGAAAAAAAAGTTAAATATGTGACATAGGTCTAGCGAGAGTGAAGTTTAGGATATAGGTCTAGTCTTATTATAATCTATAAATATTTAACAATATTTTGCCGAATCAATTTTTGAAAACTATTAATCAAAAGATGAGAAAATATGGCATTTGATTACGATAAAATTAAAGATAAGGTAGAGCAAGAGGGAAATCAGTGGGCATCTTATAGTGACTTGTTCATGGTGTTGTCTGTTGTTTTCTTACTTCTTTATGTTGTTGCCAGTCTAAGAAGCGGGACGAACAGTATTCAAAAAAACATTGAGTATCAGCAACTGACTCAAGAGATTGATGATCTTAAGCAACAACTTAGGGTGTACAATAATTTAAAAGATGGAGCTTTACAGAATGCGATCACAAAGAAAGAGCAAGATGACTACAAAATGCTAATGAGTCAATTGGATCTTCTTCAAAATGAAGCTTCTGCAGAAAAAGATGAATTAAGAAAAAAGGCAGAAGAGAACGAAAGAAAAGAAAAGGCTCTTAATCAATACCAACAGATGATTAGAAATATTATTGATGCCAATGTTATTGCTAAGTCTAGAATGGAAAAGAAAGACGAAATTATTCAGCGAAAAAACGTGGCCATTCAAGATACTCGCCAAGAATTAAAAGAGAAAAAACAGTTGATTAAGCAAACCAACCAACAGGTTGCAGAGCTTGAAAAGAATTTAGAGATAAAAAAGC
>JAGRAA010000483.1 GCA_020435185.1 Bdellovibrionales bacterium
CCAATATCGATATGGTTTAACTTTAAATATTTTAAAAATAAATAATAGGTACTCGACGGCCCAGAGATTCCGGGAAGAAGAACTCTTTCTAGGTTGGGATTTCGAGAGATAATATTTAAAATATCCTGAAATTCTAAAATTTGAATATCTAAGTCTCTAGCACTTTTTCCTTTTCTCAAGATCACTTTACCTAAATTCTGTACTCCAACCTTAAGAGAGTTCATTATGGCTATTCTCTCTTCGACCGCTTTTTCATTTTCAAAATACTGTAAAGCACTACCATTAATTTCTGCTAAAATTTTCCAAAATCGATTGATTTTATTTGGATAAAAAAATTCAAAATGACGTTTGTCTTCATGAGGCGGATAGCTGCCCAAAATAAGGGTTTTCATCCCTGGAATGTCAATATACCAGTTAGGATGAACTTCTCTGTTAAGAGTTTCGCCTTTTGCAGACATTATTTTCTTTTTGATATTCATAAATTCACATCCACTTTACTAGATCAATACTCATTTGAAAAACGTGCTCAGATCGTGATTCAGTAGAAATCTGCTGCACTTTTAATAAAAATTCTTTGTACTCTTTTCGAATATTTTCAAAGCTTTCCTGACTCCCATTAAAAGTTACAGTAAAACTCTCTTTATCTTCTTCTTGGGTTTCTTGAACTCTAGAGCTCAACTGGGTCTTGAAGAGTGTCTGATAAACTCTCATCAAGGGATGCTCTCTCGACAATGTTGTTTTTCTTTGAATGACATTTTCAATAGTAAAAATATCTTTTCCTACTTCAATAAAGTTATTTTTTCTTAAAATTTGCAAAATAGACTTTAATTTCTCTGGCGTTATTCCCATAAGAGAACAAAGACCTCGTGGATTTTTTTTATGTTTTTCAATCCTCAAAGCCATACGAACGATGCTATTCAGTGGATCCATAAAATACTGAATCTCTTCATTCAAAACCACACCTCTGTCTCCGACATACTCTCCCGAGAGATTTTGCTTGAGTCTCAAGGTCTCTATTTTTTTTGTGAGTCTATCTTTTTGGAGCGCGTTGATAGTCACGTCTCTATGTCTTAAAAACTCAGCAAATTCTGTTTCAGATTCGGAGAAATCTAAAAACTGACAGCATTCAAAAAAATGATCAGCCGATAAATGAGACCCTTCTTGATTAAGCACCTTTGACAAATAAGTGTATTGAATACCGATTTTCTCAGCTAACCAAGCTAAGCTCACTCTGCTGTTTTGCTTTTTTAACTGCCTCACTCGTTGCTTGATGAGCTCTTTATACGTCTCGTACGCGTAAACACTAAATCCCATACCACTCCCCCAAACCTAAAAACCTCGGTATTTAGAAAAAATTATACCTTTACTATAAGGTTAATCAACAAATTACACTCAGTAATAATACTAAAAGTGCAAGATTAAATAAAAAATAACCTTAAGAGCGAAACACAATAAGGAGGAACAATGTCAAATCTAATAAAACCGATAGGCTTAGCCCTTGCTCTTATGGGGCTATCTGCTTGCGCGAGTCTTTCTGGTACACAAACAGCACGAACACTTAAAAAAGGGGAAACAGAATCAGCCTTCGGAGGAGGGCAATACAGTAGTGGAGGCTTAACAGAATCTCTACAAGGAGGAAGCACTGAAAAATTCAGCAGCCCTTACCTGGAATACTCATATCGTCAAGGTCTCAGTGATAATTTAGATATGGGGGTTAAACTGACTTTCATCGGATCAGCTCTTGCTGACGTTAAATACAATCTATTTGCGAATGACAAATGGGCAGTCTCTGTGGGAGGCGGACTCGGTTATATGAGCTTAAAAGTAGGAGATGTAGAAACATCAATTATAGATGTTTTACTTCCTCTTTACACTAGTTATGACATCAGTGACAAATGGGCGATTTATTTTATACCCAAAATGATCCATCGATCGATTAACTCAAATAACCTTTCAGGAACATCAGTTTTAACCGGAGCCAACCTAGGGCTCAAGTGGGGTAAAAAAACTGGAGTAATGTTCGAAGTAGGACAATTTAATGAAAAGGACTCCTCTACCCCCATATCTCAAGCCCATCTAGCCTGGTTTTGGTCACCAAAAGCCTGGTTTTAAAAACTAAAACTTTCGAAGTACGTCACGAAATTTATTTATAGGAGAATAAAATGAAAACACTTATTAATGCTTTAAAACTAACCCTCATGGCTTCTGTAGCCGCAAATATTGTTGCCTGCTCCCCTTCAGTGGAGGTAAGCCCTATCGACATCCCCTCTCCAAAACCAGGAAGCGAATATGATCTCATCCTGAACGCCAAAGGTTCATCCACCATAGAATACAATTCTATGATCATAAACACTGATCAAAATTCTTGGTCACAGAAATTTCAAACGGTCGCTCATGATTCAAAAGAAGTCGAGTTTGGAGGCTGGGCTCTTTCTGGTGATGGCTGTTATGCCCCTCAAACCGAAGTCCATGTCTACTGGAAAGAGTATGAGGGAGATGCTCTATTGTACACGGCCATTTTAGGAGGATACCCTCAATATCTAAACATGGTGAAAGGACGAAAATATAAAATTGAGGTCAATGTAGAAAAAAACACGCGATGTGATTTTGGAATTTTAACTTTTGCAGTTTATGAATAAGAGTTGCCCTGTCGGATCGCTCTTAATGCTCTCTCTAGGGCCGGCG
>JAGRAA010000484.1 GCA_020435185.1 Bdellovibrionales bacterium
TATGCTGGAGAGAGCGAGACATGCCCTTTTGCCGAAGAGCTAGCTTCTAGGAATTCTTATAATATTCAATATGATTGGGTGGAGGTTTCTGAAGATATTAAGGGCTTAGGTGAAACTTCAAGTAACATTTCAGAAAAAATTAAAGTGGCCTTTTTTTACAGACCGGCTCAGCATGATGATCCTAAGATCGATCAAACTCCTATACTTTTTTTAAATGGTGGCCCAGGAATGGATAGCCATCATATGATGATGGAAATGGTAAAACGAGATGAGCTGAAGAATATCCCTTTGGTTTTTATGGACCAAAGAGGAACGGGATGCTCTTCATCCTACCCACGACTGAATTCTGAGACTATTCAACGAAGTCTCAATTGGGGATCTCGTGCCATAGTCGAAGATGCTGAGGCCATTAGATATAAACTTTTTAAAGATCGAAAATGGAAGTTATTTGGCCATAGTTATGGTGGGCTTGTGGCTTTCAGATATATTGCCAATCATGGGGATTCATTGGTCAATGCAACTGTTTATGGATATAGTTTGACGAAAGATCCTATTGACTGGTTGTACAATCAGACTTTATTTATTGAAGACCAGTCTCTAGCTTATTTAGAAGAGTATCCAGGGGATAGAGAGCTTATAAAGAGTGTACGCGAGCTTATCCATTCTGACACTTGTTTGTCGGTGAAAGATTATCAAATTTGTGGAGATGCCATTATAGATTCTTTGGGTGAATATCTTGCCTTTCAAGACTATTGGGTTCAGATTCATACCACCTTAGAAAATTTAAAGAAATTTTGGGGTACGCGTTTTGAAGAACAGCAAATGGCCAGCTTGGCTCGATTGATTTTCGGTCAACTCGCAGCTTCCGATGGAAACATCGTTCAAAATGCCATATCTAATTTCGAAATTGTACCTGGTTACACACCTCACCAAGCCTACGCTGAGGTAGAAAAAAGAATGATAAAAAATAATGTTTCTGTAGAAAATTGGCTTTTTAATCCCGTTTACTATATGAAGCATTTAAAGTTAGGTAGTCGATCTTCTCTGTTTAAGAACCTTCCTAATGATGAATTATCTATCGATGAAGTCTATAGGGGATTGAGAAATCACCCAGAAATAATGGTAAATTTATTTTCAGGATCCAGAGATGGTATCATGCCTCCAACGAATTATCTTGAATTTGTCCACAAGATAGATGCGTATACAAAGTATGAGGAAATTCCTTATGTGAGTCATAATGATTACCTGCAAGAGCGCATTATTGAAGAGCTAGCCAAGTCCACTCAATTTGACTTTGAAAAGTGCATTTCATTAAATAACATCAAAGCGATTTCTTTAATTAAAGGTGAGTTTTTGCCTTGGATAGGGGAGAATACCGAATATGATGTGGATAAACTAGGAGAGCAGCTTCCTAAAGTTTGTACCCTGAGCCAAAAAGAAATTAATTATGCTGCTACCGGGGTATATAACCCGTCAGGACCTTCAATTAATGCCTTTTATTTATTAAATTCTCATGAATCTAATGGGATCATTCTACTTAATAAAAACATAGATTGGGACTCTTTGAGAGCCATAGATCAATTAATTCACGAAGTGATTCATTTTGTTCAATACAAGAACGGAATGTTTCCCAAGTATAGTTGTCAAAATGAATCAGAGAAAGAGGCCTATCTATTAGGAGGAACCTATATGCGTTCTATCGGCGTAGACGCATTCTCGGATCCATTTCCTAATAGAAGTTATTGGGCGAACATTTACAGTCGTTGCGAGTTTGAAGGGTTTATGGATTGATCACCCGGCAAGGAACTGTTTTAACTAATTCTTCTGGGCTATAGATATTTAAAACAACATCATTTCTTTCAGAGCAATTGGATTGAGTTTCAAATTTTAGCATTGCACTTTGGCTCATGATCGTCATTGAAGCCAAAATAGAAAAGGTATGAGGACATCTTGCTCGGTCAAACTTATGAATGGTCAGCTCTATTCCGTCTGTATATCCTGGGTCAGATTGCCAAACTTTTTCGTTGTTTATTTCTGAACGAATAGCAATCATTACACCATGATCTTCACAAATTAGATTTGGATTTTTGATGGGTGTAATTGGAGAATCTGAATCGTTCGATGGATTAAGATCCATGGCATGTAGATTTAACGTAAAACATAGACCTATAAAAATAAGGCTTTTTTTAATCACCTTTTCCCCCCCTTGTTAAGATGCGAAGACGCTACCATGAAAAAGATGAAAAAAATATAATTTCTCACTTTCTATCAAATTCCTTACTAGAGGAGGCGGATGGAGATCTTTATGATGCATGGAGCTATATTTTTAAAAATGATAAAGAGTACTTTTTTGTGTTTCTGCTTTTTTTAAAAAAAATGATTTTGTTGAAGACATTTTAAACTGGTCCTCATAAATGTTGTTAATCTGCTGTAACTCTAAGAATTGGCCAAGGAATTGCTTTTCTTCTGGCCATGAAGCGAGATTGCCCTCATTGCCATTCTGGTAAAA
>JAGRAA010000485.1 GCA_020435185.1 Bdellovibrionales bacterium
AGGGGGCTTTTTCATAGAATCTCCTGTTTCGTTTAATGTATAATTAAAGCCAAAATGAATATGTTATAGCTCTCTATCATCGAACAAAAGTAAAGATATGGATAATACTACTTACCTATACACCTATAGGATCAAACTATGATGTGTATTTACTAAGCATCTTTTTGCAGACTAATGGCTAGATGAAAAAAATTAAGAACCATCTTCAAAACTGACTCTCTTAGAAAAGGTTCAATTTAATAAAAAACTATAGATTCTAACCTTTAAAATTTACATAAAAAAAACGAAAAGATTACATTTTGATTTTAGAGATATGGATCAACCCTAAATTAAGCTAATTTCCTTTTAAATGGTCAGATCAATTTATTAGTTTTCGGGGGAGATTCTCTTTGCTTCGTAGTCTATTCATTGGATTAGCCTTAATTTTGGCTTTCCTGTTTATTCAAATAAACTCAAGTTATGCCGCAATCACATGCCTGCAAAATTTTCGATTGAATCAAGACTCCATCTACACGATTTCACCCTCTTATCAAAGATACTTAGACTATGCCAGAGGACTCAAAGATAGAGATCTTTACCACAAGTTTCTCCCCGTAGAACTTATAAAGCCATGGCTTGAACAACTTCCTAAAAATGCACAAAAACAAATGTCAGAACTCTCTGATGCCCGAATAGAAATACAAAACCATCCAGATAAATATTATCAAGAATATACTCCCCTGGTGGTTGCATTAATCGACAAGGCCATTCAATTAGCTACTCAACTCGATTTACAATCTCAAATAGCTTTGGCAAAAAAATCGATTTGCAAAAAACAATATGTCGAATTGGGCCATTTAAACACACAGGTTTTAAATTTTTATAAAGACTTTTTTTTACAAGACTTCACTTTTGGTCGGTACACCACCAGCCTTTTAAGAACGTACTTAGATTACAAATCTGGTTTTTTCTCTAAAGAATTCGAAAGTATAATTCACGACCTTTCATTAGAGATCAACCTCGACGCCTTTGATCCTTCTACCCGTCAAGCGATGGAGAATCCTTTAATGACTCCGCTGTTTTCACATTCCGCTCCAAATATTCGATCTACAAATTTTCTGATGGCGTTTAATCTTATTCCTGCACAAACAGCAATGACCATTTCGTCCTACGACGGAATGTGGGGAAGATCCGTATACAATTTACGCCATGACTACGCACATAGAATCGCCATTGTAGATAGAATCATTGACATCCTATACGATTCAATGAGCGAAGGGACTGTCATAAAAATGAACTCGAATCTTCCTCAAGCCTTATTAACCTCTGAAGGAATTGCTGCAATACAAGAGTATCAACAAGCTAGTCTATATGTCTTAGAAAAGATAGAGAGCTTGCCTTTAAAGCAAAGAGCTCTCTATCACGATATTTGGTTTATCGTGGTTCATGAAGCGGCCACGCCCTTACTAAAAGTCTTTATCAAACAAGAGCTTCAACCTCTTGATCTCTCTCAATTGCCGCCAGACCTCATTGAATATGGAGGAGATCAAAACCAAGCTCTTCTCAATGACGTTCTTAATGAAAAAAAAATAGGCGCAGTCGCCTATGAAACATTAAAATCTGCGAGTAATAAGGATTGGGCCTTGGCTTTAAATCAAATTTTTATTTGGCTCAA
>JAGRAA010000486.1 GCA_020435185.1 Bdellovibrionales bacterium
TTGGATTTAGCTTTTTGTATTCCGTGTGCCTTTTCTAAGTCCGGAACCTCAACCTCTTCTAAATAATTGGGAGAATTCTCGCCAAGTAAACTTCCTAAACCTCTTCCCAAACCTTTTTTTACTACTTTTACTTCTTTATCTATAGAATTAGACATTTATATCTCCCGGTTTTTTCGCTGGATTTTCAAAAACAAATTCATCTTCTAATACAAGATCTGAACCATTTGGCTCCTCAAAATCCTCATCTAGTAGAAGCTCAACATGATCACTATCTTCTCCAAAACTCTCATCCTGTTGATAAGACAAGCCAACAGGAGATGTTGATAGTTCATCAAATATTTCATTATTCTCAATATTTATGGATTCAGAAAAATCTTCTTTGTCCAAAGAAAACTCTTCTTTCGTAGAAGACACCAGATGATCATCGCTATCTTCCAAGCCTGTCATATAACCGCCCTCAGAAGGTTCATCATTACTTTCCTCTTCAAATGAATACGCACCGCCTGATTGAATATTACTAAAGGGCTGTTCAACCTCATCAAGTTGTTCACCTTGTATCTCAGACACCACATCAAAACTCTCTGATACAGGCTCCTCATGAGTCTCAATACCAACTTCAGAAGCAGTCTTTTGTTCCTCATTTTCTTTGTAATATTCATTTTTTGATGTTTCGCGTCTTACTTTTATGTCTAACTCAGAGGCCAGCTCATAGTATCTTTTTGCCCCAATTGACTTATCATCATATCCAAAAATTGACTGTCCATGACTCGGGGCTTCACTTAATCGAACATTTCTTGGTATTATAGAATTAAAAACCTTATCCCCAAAATGGTCTCTTATCTCTGTTACTACCTGGTGACTAAGATTATTTCTCTTATCAAACATTGTTAAAACAATGCCCTCAATCTTTAATTCAGGATTTAAATTCTTTTTGATAATCCCAGCAGTATTCAAGAGCTGACTCAATCCTTCAAGAGCATAATACTCACATTGCAAAGGCACCAAAAAAGTATCGGCTGCACTTAGAGCATTAACCGTTAATAATCCCAATGAAGGAGGGCAGTCTATAAGCACATACTCAAAGTCTTCCTGAACCTCTTTCAGTGAGTTTTTTAACCTATATTCTCGTTGCGGCATGTCAACAAGCTCTATTTCTGCACCAACTAGATCGGGGTTGGCCGCAATTAGAAAAAGGTTATCTAAGTTAGTCTTTTCCATTGCTTCACTTATTGTTTTTTCCCCAATTAATACATGATATGAGTTTGCGTCTTGAGTATCGTATCGCTTGACTCCTAATCCGCTAGAAGCATTTCCTTGCGGGTCCATATCTACTATTAATACTCTATTTCCCCTTTTTGCCAGTGCTGCAGCGAGATTTACAGAGGTCGTTGTCTTTCCAACACCACCCTTTTGATTAGCTATGCATATTACTCTAGCCATTTTTCCCTCTTTTGCTTAATTAAAATCCATTTTTCTCCGATGTTCCACATGGAACATTCTGTAGGAATATAAAATGCAATATTTTTTTCGTTTTATCAAAGTATTTATAATAATAATTTCATTCGTAGGTTGTAAAAGCGAAAATCCCAACCCTGAACTATTAGATCCCATATACAAAGATCTTCAGGCGCAATTAAAAGCTACGACCTCTGAACTTGAGTCAGAGAAAAAAAATCTTATCGATTTAAATAAAGATCTAAAGAATAGTGCCCCAAGGAGTGCCGATAAAAAAGTAGCTTTAAAAAATATTAAAAACACCAAAATAAAAATTAAATTCTTAACTCAAAAAAAAAAATATCTAAAAATCAGAAACGAAC
>JAGRAA010000487.1 GCA_020435185.1 Bdellovibrionales bacterium
ATGAATTTATTGCCAAACCTTTTGACGAACAAGATCTCGTAGACAAAATTAACGCATTACTAAAAACCAACTCTCCCGAAGACGATATCGAGCCTGAACAAGTAGAGAAGGTCAAGTACTGTAAAGTTTCTCTTGAAGATTTTGTATCTGATAAAACAATAGAACTCGATATATTTATTCAGTTGAAGCCTGGCAAGTTTCTAAAAATCGCTCATAGAGGGGGAAAACTAGACGAAGAACGCATAGAGAATTATAAAAACAAAGGGTTAAAAGAGTTATATATTAGACAAGAAGATTTTTCTAAGGTTTTAGATTTTAATATTAAACTCAGTAAACTCGTTGCTAGCAGCACCAGCATTTCCATAGAAAAAAAAGAAAGATTCTTACTTCATACAGCAGAAATTATTATGGAGAAAACCTTTGTTGACGGAGTTGATAAAAGTTTTTTTGACAATGCTAAGGACTTTTTAAATACAAGTATCGATTTACTCTCTAAAGACGATCAAACTTTTACACTTTTAGAAGCGTTGAATAACCATACAGACTATCTTTACGCTCATTGCTTAGGTGTCAGTATGTATTCGGTCATGATTGCAAAAAAAATGGAATGGAACTCCACCGCAAATCTATTTAAGCTGGCTTTTTCAGGACTTATGCACGATGTGGGAAAAAAAGAAATAGACCCAGAGCTTCTTTTAAAATCAAGACCAGAATTAACTTTTAAAGAAAGACAAATGATAGAAACACACTCGATGAGGGGAAAACTTATTCTAGAAGGGCTAAAATCGGCACCCAGTGAGGCCGTAGCCGTAGCTTTTGAGCACCACGAAGATATCTTAAGCCAAGGCTATCCTCGACAGATAGGAAAAAACGAAATACATCCTATGGCAAAGATGGTCGCTGTGGCCAACGAATTCTGTAATTATACAATAAAGGGGCCGCATAACCCTCCGGTGACTGGAGACAAAGCCATCTCATTATTAAACAACTTAAAAAAGGAATCCCTAGATCACGCCGCATTTAATGCTCTAAAAACGCTATTTCCACTATTTTCGAGCTGACCGAGTATCCATTTTTTAGTCTTCTATAAAGAAGACATTAATTCTCTTAACAATATCCAGCTTTCTTTACAATTAATCACGCTAATAAAATCAAAAGGTTAGCAATATAATATTTTATTTATATATTATATTGATATGATTATTTCAATTTAACGTTAATTTTTTGGATTTCTTTGTTAATTTCCTACCTTGTCCAACAAAGGCCTCCGAAAAATTTATATATCATTGATAAACTTGGAGCTTTTATGGATAAACGAAGATTCGAATTCAAAGTACTCGTTGTAGAAGACGACTCCTTCTTAATCGACACTCTCGAGAGTATGCTCATTGATTGTGGATACAATGTGTTTAAAGCTGGAGACGGAGAAGAGGCCTTAGAGGTTCTACATAAAGAAGTTATTCATTTCGTAGTCTCTGATATACAAATGCCTAGAAAAAGTGGCTATGAGTTACTCTCAGAAATCAAATCCTCAAAGCTAAATAAAATTGATGTCCTTATGATGACTGGTTTTTCTGATATTCCAAAAGAAAAGCTAATCGACTTGGGAGCCATTGCTATATTATCGAAACCAGAAGAGCTCGTAGAAATACCCGATTATGTTGAAACATCGAGAGCAAAACACATTAGCGTATAAGCGAAAGATGCTTGAATGAGTACAGAACTATTTAAAAAAGCTTTTACTAAAAACACCGATGTCTCCCTCGCTTTAAAAAATATTGCGGACACACTTGACGCAAAGAACGCTAAACTTAGTGTTCTATTTGTATCTAATGCGTATGACATACATACACTATCTAATTATGTTCGAGAGTATTTCGGTAGAAATGTCATAGCCTGCACAACTGCCGGAGAAATCTGCTGCGAAGGATACAGTGAAAACTCGATTACTGGAATAGCTTTTCATGGTGATGATTTTGTCATAGATACAATCGAATGGATAGATCTTAAAGAAAACTGCTCATTTAGTGAAATAGAACCATTAAAAGAAAAATATCTTAAAATTAAAGAAAAACATCTTAACAAAATTAAAAACGGAAAAACATTTTCTTTATTACTCGTAGACGGGCTGTCGGTGAAGGAAGAACAGCTTGCAGGAATTATTGCTAGTTCTATTGAAGACACTCCCCTCATTGGGGGCTCGGCGGGAGATGGTGAAAAATTTAATTCTACCTATGTTTTAATAGATGGCCAGTTTGTCCAAGATGCTGCAACTTTGACGTTTATTACAACAAGTATTCCTTTTGAAATCTTTAAAATTCAACATATTGGAGAAACAGAGAAAAAAATAGTCATCACAGAAACAGATCCAGAAAGCAGAACAGTAAAAGAAATCGATGGAGAGCCTGCCGCAAAAGCCTATGCAAAACTATTAGGAATGAACTTCGAAGAGCTCTCCCCTACAACATTCTCTGAACATCCATTAACACTAAAAATTGGAAATGACTATTTTGTGAGGAGTATCCAGCGATTAAACGAAGATAAAAGCTTAACTTTTTATTGCGCTATAGACGATGGACTTGTTCTCACCTTAGGGCAAAGAAATAACATTATAGAGAATTTAAATCAATTATTCTCAAACCTAGAAAAGAAAATTGGAGAAGTTAACCAAAGTTTGGTTTTCGAATGTATACTTAGAAAAATTGAAGTAAACGGTCTTTCTTTAGAAGACCAAGCAACCTTAATGAACACTCTTAAAAAAAATAATGCTATCGGATTTCACACTTACGGAGAGCAATATGGAGGCATCCATATTAATCAAACTATGACGAGAGTAGCCTTTGGAAAAGCCAAATAAAAAATCTTATATAGAAATTTTTGAAGAGAATAATAAACTAAAACAAGAAATCCAACGATTAAATAAAGTAAAAGCGGCACTTATGAAAAGAGTGGAACGAAGTAGTGGCGCTCCAAATAGTGCGTTTTCTCTCTTTGAAGGCAATATTCTTCTCTCCAATCAAGTCAAAGAAAGAACAAAGGCCCTAGAAAAAATGTCTCAAGAGCTCGCTGACGAAAAGAACAAACTCTCTAAAACCATTAAAGCTCTTCCTGGGAATATCATTATATTTAACAAAAATCTAAAAATCTCTAATCTCTATGAAGGGCGAAGAACCCTAAATAAGCAATTGGACGTCATCGACTACTCTAAGCAATCGTTCTCTTCAGAATTTTTGGTGAAAGTTGAGAATTCTCTTAAAAAAATGAATGCCCCTAACCAAGTGATCCACTTTGTTCACACCTCAGAAGAAAAAAGCATGCCCACTCAGTACAACTGCTTTATCACTGAAATCAACAAAGAACACTTTGTTCTCTTCGTTCAAGACACTTCAGAGAAATATCGTCAAGAGTTGATTATTAAAAATCAAGAAGCTCAAATTTTACAAACATCCAAGCTTTCGGCATTAGGAGAAATGGCTGGAGGAATTGCCCATGAAATCAATACCCCTCTAGCTACAATCGCTTTGCTTGCTGGACAAATCCGAACCATACAAAACAAACTGCCAAAAACTAAAAAAAAAATATTTACCGTTTCTGAAAATATAACTAAGACAGTTCATAAAATATCAAAAATTATTAAAGGACTAAGACAAATCTCAAGAGATGGAAGTTCAGAAAACCTCACTCCCTGTTACGCATTAGACATTATCAATGATGCCCTAGATTTAAGTAAACAAAAGTTTCAATCTTATGGAGTAAAGATAGAGTTGGATTGCCCCCCACAATTAGCGATCCTAGCCAAGAGAGTTCAACTCAGTCAGGTGATTTTAAATCTTTTAAACAATTCCTTTTATGTAGCCAGACAACATAATGGTGGTTGGATAAAAGTGCAGGTTAAAGATCTTGAAGACAAAGTTAGAATTTATGTGATCGACTCAGGCAATGGAATTCATCAAGATATATTAGAAAAAATCTTTAATCCTTTCTTTACGACAAAAGAGGTTGGAGAGGGCACAGGATTGGGAATGAGCATCTCTAAAAAGATCATGAAAGACCACGGCGGAAACTTAGAGTATGAACTCTTAAACGGACACACTTCATTTTACATGGAAATCGAAAAAGCTGCTAACGACCAAGTCGTCGATCAAGAAATGTATCCTTTGATGAGAGCAGAATAGTTTTTTAATGAGAACAGCTAGGAGCTGAGCCAAAAAATTGGTAGGGACTGCCGGGGTCGAACCGACGACATCCACCTTGTA
>JAGRAA010000488.1 GCA_020435185.1 Bdellovibrionales bacterium
AATCATAAGGAGTAGAATTATCATCCCATTTTACCTGCGAAATATTATGAACTACATTTCCGCTACCGATAATCAACACCCCTTGAGTTCTGAGCTCTTTAAGCTTTTTCCCCAATTCAAAGTGATATTCTAAGGGCTTTTTAAGATCTAAACTCAATTGTATAACCGGTACATCAGCTTTCGGAAACATATGCTTCAAAACCGACCACGTTCCATGATCTAAGCCCCATTTGTTGTCATCTAGTTTTATTTCGCTCTCTAAATCAAGCTCCTGAACCTTTTCGGCAAGGTCTGGGCTACCGGGAGCAGGATATTGCACCTGAAATAATCTTTCCGGAAACCCATAAAAATCATGAATTGTCTTTGGAGCATCCATATGGGTAACCCAACTCCCCTTAGTCATCCAATGAGCAGAAATTGCTAAGATAGCTTTAGGTTTGGGTAGTTTTGCGCCTAATTCATTGAAGCCTTTTGTATAGACATTTTCAGAAATTGAATTCATCGGAGATCCATGTCCAAAAAAAATGACCGGCATACTTTTATCTTCAAATTCATTATTCTCTGAGTTCACAAAATACCTCCTCGTTAAACTAATCCCTATCACTGAAGCCAAAAAAGACCCAATCGTGATATTTACTTGCCGACGATTCATCAAATACACTTTAAGACCAAGAGCCTTTAAATTCTCTAGAATACTGTTCAAAACCTATCGCTTCTCGACCCAATACTGTTTTCACACTATCTGTTACGTCTGCACTGTATCCTTCTCTTAAATAACCAAAAATCAAAAGCATAAAGTCGACATAATCTTCTGGAAATCCAGCCCCTAACAAACCTTCTTTTAAAACTTCTGGTTTAATTTCTTCATAGGTTACTGACTTTCCTGACACTTTTGAAATCAATTCAGCAATTTGGTCATGGTCCAATGACTCAGGTCCAGTTAAATCAAAATCTCTATTTGCGAACTCATCACTAGTAAGCAACTCTACTGCTGTAGAGGCAATGTCTCTCACGTCTATGAAACTTACTTTCGCTGTTCCGGCTGGAACAAGAATTTTATTATGCTCTTTTATTCCGCTCACCCAATAAGTGCTGAAATTTTGAAAAAACCAATTTGGTCGAATTATATTATAATTCAATCCAGATTTTTCTAACTCAACCTCTGCTCTTCTAAAAGGAGAACTTTCATCAGCGTTAGCCCCAAAGGCCGTCATTAAAACCACCTTCTTTAAACCTCTTCTCTTAGCCTCTTGAATCAAGGGAGATAAAATCTCATATTGATTGGCATACCCCGGAGGTGAAATCAAAAAGGCCCTGTCTACACCTTCAAAGGCACTTTTTAAACCTTGACCCGAGGCTAGGTCGATCTGCACCTGTTCTTCTGATTTTACTGGCTTGCTTGTCGCGGCACTCACTTGGTAACCCTTTTCTTTAAGCTTTTGAACAATCAATGAACCTACTGTTCCGGAGGCTCCTATAACTAATACTTTCTCTTTAGACATTTTCGATCCTTTCGTGTTGATCTTCGTAAATATATTATCGTCCAGATTCTAATTGTTGATTAGATGCACTTATTGAATTATACTTTTTCTATATGGAAACAATGAGCCTAAACATGACCAGAATATTTGTAAAAGTCATCCA
>JAGRAA010000489.1 GCA_020435185.1 Bdellovibrionales bacterium
CGGAAAGCTTTCTTGGTTAAAAAATTAATTTTAAATTTAAATCCTAAATACCATAATAATGAGATCACCGATGGGTACACTCTGAATAGTCTCAACATAAACCTCTCTACAGTATTTACTTCTAGGGTTTGCCAAGGCATCCCATCTCGGGTTTCTGAAATTTCTTTTTCTGACAATCTCACCCATTTTAAAAGATCTACAGATACTTTTTTGTTCTTCCACATAAGTTCATCACAAAATAAGAGATAATCCAAAAGCTGCTTATCTTTTTCATCGTAAATAGCCAACCGACAATTTTCAAACTTCTCAACTTCTCGATCTAATAACAACTTTAATTCAGCAGACATTTTTTCTCTAGACAAAGCTCCTCTTACGGTTTGACGTCTTAACACTTCTGAAACAAGAGGATCAGTTTTTTTAAAAGATCGATTAAACGTTAATAGAGCTATAGGCTTGTCTTCCTCACATTCAGTGCAGAGCTGATAGCTTACTTCTAATGAAAAACTACTCGCGCTAATACTCATCGATTCTAACAAGCACCCTAGCGACAAATAGGTAGCATGATGATTGTTATTCAGAGCATGCTCTCCCAGTTCTTTGACATAGAAAATAGCCAAGGTCTGATCGTTCCAGGTAAACCTCCAATGCTGAGCATTGTCTCCCGTTGGGGCGGATAACCCCATTCGAACTATAGACTGAATTTCGTGGTATTTAATAGGACGAGATGTTTGTGAACCTTTTTTGGGACTCGAGGGCGTATCGAAAAAAGCTTCCATAACCTCTCCTTTCATATTTATCTCTATTTTAATGAAGACGATAAAACAATACTACGGGTCAAAGAGGAAATAGCGTTGACATTTTGCCACGCTCAAAAGGTAATAACCCTATGGACCATAGATCATTCATCGAAAATCAATTTAAATTTCGAAAACAGCAAAATCCAGCTTATTCACTTCGAGCATTTGCCCGAGACCTCGGGCTAGATCCTTCTACTTTGTCAAAGGTATTAAAAGGAGAAAGAAATATCCCTCTGTCTTCGATGGAGTCTGTTGCCACTAGATTAAATTTAGGGGCAAAAAATACAGAAAAGTTTCTATCGAGTGTACTTCAATCAAAGGGATTTGGAGGAACTTCTTTTATTGAATCTTACT
Organism: Bdellovibrionales bacterium; assembly: GCA_020435185.1. GTDB lineage: Bacteria > Bdellovibrionota > Bdellovibrionia > Bdellovibrionales > UBA1609 > JAGRAA01. The sequence continues at coordinate 1,152 of JAGRAA010000489.1, forward strand.
CAAAGTCCGTAAAAACTCTTAAAAACGATACTCATTTTAAAATTATTTCTGAATGGGAACACCTCGCCTTTTTAAACTTGATTAAAGTAAAAGACTTTCAATCTGACTTAAATTGGATAAAAGATCGATTAGGAATATCTATAGAACGCTGTAAATTAGTATTCAACAATCTCTTACAGGCCAATATGGTCGAAGTTAATTCTCAGGGTGAATTCAGTAGATTACACCCGAAACTAACCACCAGTGACGATATCCTTTCTCTTGCCTTAAAAATAAGGCATCGAGAAGATTTAAAAAAAGCCAGCCTACGGTTATGGGATACCCCTATTGAAGAAAGAGACATTTGCTCTGTAGTTTTACCAATAAATACAAAAAAAATAAAAAAAGCAAAAAAGATTACAAGAAAGTATTTTAAAGAGATGGAGTCTCTTTTAGAGTCAGAAAATCCAGATGAAGTTTACCAGTTGAGTGTTCAATTGTTTCCTCTTTCTACTCAATTTCACAAGAAACTTAAAAATAAATATTTGAATTCACAGGAGTCAAAAAAATGATAGTTCGATGGGAATGGATTCTAACGATCTTACTTCTTTCTATAAACCTATGGGCAGGGGATTTTTTAGGAAATGGGGGCGGAGGTCTTATTTGCGAAAACCGTGGAATTGAACTTCTCGATTTTTATGAAGGAAAACTTGAAATCAACGAAAACATAAAATTAGGAGATCCTCAGTCTAGTGAAGCAGAAATTGCTGATCTGTATCTTACACGATTAAAGGTTTTTTCGCCTAAAAGAACTGATCTTTTCAGAAAAAGATTTTCAGATTTTTACAAGGAAGCGACTTTTATAGATAAACTCCCATTAATGGAAATTCCAGATCTCGGGATTGACATTCCTGAGGGCTGCGAATGGAAACAGATCGTAAATCAAAACCCTTTGCTTTTGTCTCCCGGAAAGAAATATCTGATAGATTTGGAGCTGTGGTCAAAATTAAGCACCATTCAAAAAGTCGGCCTCATGTTCCATGAAATTATTTATCGAGAATCTAACAGTCTTACATCGAAAGGGTTAAGACATCTCAATGCTCTCATTGCCTTTGATAAAATCAATCAAATGGATTTACCCTCCCGAATCGACGTTTTCCAACAAGCTGGCTTAGCTTGGATGGAAGCTCAAGGGTTTAGCTTCTCGCTGACTGATCCTTTCGTTGTGGAATCCAACATCCTGGTAAAAGCTATTGCTATTGAAGATAGTCCTTTTCTATGGAAGCAACAAAACTTAGTTATGAGGGAGGCTCCTATAACTTTTTATCCTAATGGTGCCATTAAAAGTTTTAAAATAAAAAATATCCTTTATTTTCAGGTTGGCGACCAAAATTTACAACTTGAAACCAAATCCTATTATCAAGACCCTATTGTTCTCTATGAGAATGGAAACCTCAAATCTGGCCCAACCAATTTTTTAAGATTGTCACAATCCAGTTACTAT
>JAGRAA010000490.1 GCA_020435185.1 Bdellovibrionales bacterium
GGAACAATTTTTAAAAGGTGTTCTGGGGAGACAAAATCTTTCCCCTCCATCAACGCATTAAATTTCCCTAGTTTATACAACCAAATTCCCGCTCTTGGTGACGCTCCGGCCATAATGGCTCCCTTAAAATGGCTTGGGAAATTTGGCCCCCCTGGTCTCGTGGCCTGAACAATAGTAACAATAAGTTCCTTTATTTTTTCATCTACATAAACTTCATTCATCGCTTGTTGCATTTGGATCAAATCATCAGTGGATAACAGCGGTTGAATATCATTCAGAAAATCTTTTTTGAGTCCCAAAATACTTTTTTCCGATTGAGCGTCTGGGTAGTTAACAAAAAGCTTCATCATAAAACGATCCATTTGGGCCTCGGGCAAGGGATAAGTTCCCTCCTGATCAATCGGGTTTTGAGTTGCAAGAACCACAAAGGGACTACTCAAGCGATGGGTGTTCTCCCCTATCGTTACCTGCTTTTCTGCCATGGCCTCGAGAAGAGCAGCTTGCACTTTCGCTGGCGATCTATTGATTTCGTCTGCGAGGAGAATTTGTGTAAAGATGGGACCAAATTTAGTACTAAAAGTTTCGCTTTTTTGACTGTAAACCATTGTTCCAATCAAATCAGATGGAAGTAAATCAGGTGTAAACTGAATCCTCTTAAAGGATAAATCACAAAGTTTACTCATCGTTGAAACAGACATGGTTTTTCCCAAGCCTGGCATTCCTTCGATCAATAAGTGACCCTCACAAACTAAAGCCGCAACGATCGAATCCAACATCTCGTCCTGACCAAAAATAAAACTTTTCGCTTTTGTTAGGGCCTCTTCAACCCTCGATCTAATTTCAGAAACCATTTTTTAAACCTTGATGAGTTAAGTGATAACGATTAAGCATAAAACATTATAAACGCTGTTTGAATGGCTTTAAACCATTTAAATCTGATGGAAAAATTGTTTATTTATACATCGAGTTTAGTTCTAAAATCGGGGAATACTCTATTGATGAACTCAATTATACTCTCTTCATTTTTGCCGAATAGGAAGTTGAAGAAATCTCTCAAAAGTTCTGAATCATTTTCGACTGTTTTCTTTAAAAGTTTGAAGACCTCATCAAAATGATGATTTTCTCGACAATTGTTGCGGTCACAAACTGTCCGCATCGCCACCATTGAAAGATAGTTTTTGTAAGAATCAAATTTTTGTCCATTACTTTCGTAAATGACTTTTAAAGTTTTTGAGAAATCATCTAGACCACCACCTTTCGATGCATAGAGATCATTGAGAAGATCGTAAGATGACACAATGCCGCTTTTTAGGACCTCTTTTGAGCTCAGCAGGGAATCAATCCATGCATTTGGTTGGTTTAAGTAACTTTCGTTGAGAATCAGCAGGCCATCATTTAACAATTCGTAATATGGGTTGTTCGCCTTACTGGCCAAGAGACCATCTCGAAAAAATCTTAGAATATTGGCCGTTGGCCTTAAGTAGCTAATGGGCTTTGTGTTACTGGGAAAAATTTGAATGACCTCTTCCCAATTCTCCATCATGACCGTTGCTAGCCTAAGTAGTTTCCCAATGGTTAAATTCTTAAATCTCACATTCTCAGCATGAAACTGATTCAATCCAATAAAATGAATAATTGATAGCGAATCATAAAATACGTTCTCCAGCATCCTTAACTCTGTGTCGCTAAGTTTACCAAGATAGTTATAGAAGTGATCCCAAAAATTTTTTTTGTCACTATTCCTCATAAGAGATAACTCGATAAGGCGATTA
>JAGRAA010000491.1 GCA_020435185.1 Bdellovibrionales bacterium
AGCCATAGTGATTGGTTCTGGTTTTGGTGGACTGGCCAGTGCCGTGCATCTGCTGAAAAAAGGTTATGAGGTCACTCTATTAGAAGCTCGTAGTGAATTTGGAGGAAGGGCTAGTGTCTTTAAAAAAGCAGGCTTCACATTTGATGCTGGCCCTACCGTAATAACAGCTCCCTATTTAATAAACGATCTTTTTAATAGCCTACAAGAAGACCCAAAAAATTATTTCGAGCTAATGGCCATTGACCCATTTTATCGTATTATCTTTAATGATAAATCTGTATTTGACTACGTCGGAGAGCAAGATCGTATTATTGATAATATCAAGCAACTCAGTCCAAAAGACGTTGATGGATTTGTAAAACTCAGTTCTCATGCAGAAAAAATTTTTGATGTAGGGTATACACAGTTGGCGGATCAGCCTTTTGATACCTTATCCTCTATGCTCCGAGTAGCTCCAGATATGATAAAGCTTAAAAACTATCGCAGTGTTTATTCTCTTGTCTCAAAATATATTAAAGACGAACGACTAAGGCAGGCCTTTAGTTTTGAGCCTCTTCTAGTTGGAGGTAATCCTCAACAAATTACCTCTATCTATTTACCGATTCATTGGCTTGAACGAAAGTGGGGGGTGCATTTTATAAAAGGGGGTACAAATGCTCTTGTCGAATCAATCGTTAAATTATTGGAAAAAAAAGGAGCAAAGCTTTACACAAATGCCAGTGTGGAAAAAATAGAAGTTGAAAATCACAAAGTAAAAAAAGTTTGGTTAACTGATGGTCGTTGTTTTGCCGCAGATATAGTCGTCAGCAATGCAGACCCTGTGAGAACTTATAGAGACATGATTGATTCGAAGCATAGATCTATTCACACCGATCGAAAACTGAACAGAAAAACTCAATCAATGAGTTTGTTTGTTGCCTATTTTGGAACAAACAAAACTTATGAAAACCTAGCACATCATACAATTTTAATGGGCCCTAGATACAAAGGGTTGCTAAATGATATTTTTCAACGAAAAGTTCTTTCTGAGGACTTTAGCCTTTACTTACACGCTCCCACCCGAACAGATAAATCTATGGCCCCAAAAGACAAGGAATGCTTTTACGTCTTGTCTCCAGTCCCTAATAACCTCAGTGGTATCAATTGGAACGAACAAGAACAGATCTATAAAAATAAAATCTATCAATGGTTAGAAAAAAATCATTTGCCAGGACTCACAGATCAACTCTCTGTAGACTTTTCAATAACCCCCAATTATTTTGAACATGATTTACAGAGTGAACATGGTTCGGCCTTTGGAATAGAGCCTTCTTTTAGACAATCCGCTTACTTCAGATTTCATAATCGCTCAGAAGATGTGGAAGGCTTATACTTTGTCGGTGCAAATACCCACCCTGGAGCGGGAATTCCTGGCGTTTTAAACTCTGCACGAGTGATCGACCGACTGGTACCCTCTTTGTCAAAGCAAAAAATGAACTCTAAAAAGATAATTGATCGAAAAGAACATCCTTTTTCAGGTCGGGAGGAGAACTATGAGTTTAACCTTTAGTAAGACCTCTCCTGAAGATACCATGTCCTCTCATGGCAAAAGTTTTTACTTTGCTTCTCGTTTTTTCTCGAAAAACACCATGCATAAAGTAGCTACGCTGTATTCTTTTTGTCGATATATAGATGATTGCGCTGATGAATTGTCTCCATCAATAAGCAATGAAGAAATTCTAAAGATAAAACGGCTTATTCAATATCCAGAAAATCATTCAGAATTATCTTTATCTATAGAGAATATTAAAAACTGGGGGGTTCAAGAAAGAAACCTCTTGGAGCTTATTGATGGAGCACTTTTTGATGTTCATGGGGGAAAAATTGAAACAGAAGAAGAACTTCATCTGTATTGCTATTTAGTGGCTGGAGTGGTTGGTTTAATGATGTGCCCTCTTATTGGCGTCAGAGACCAAAAGGCATCTATCCACGCTGTCTATCTTGGTATGGCTATGCAACTCACCAATATTTGTAGAGATGTTCTGGAAGACTCGCTGAACGGAAGATGCTATTTGCCAGAAAGTGAGCTACGAGTTCACAAAGTGAATATAAAATCATTAGAAAATACAAATTCTTCTGCAAATGAACTTAGATTGATTGTCCTAAAATATTTAGATAAAGCTGATCAGTACTATAGAATTGGATACGAAGGTTTAAGCTATATTCCATTTAGACCTCGCCTGGCTATTCTTGTTGCCGGAGAAGTCTATCGACATATTGGGGTAAAAATAAAACACCAAAGGTTTCGATTTCTTAAAGAAAGAACTTATTTAAACACTTTTGAGAAAATCTTAGTGGTTTTAAAGACATCTGTTTTTTTATTTAAACCTAGCTTTTGGTCTATTAAGAACAAAAGAAATAAACAAAATGATTCTCTGAAGTTTATCTCTTTGTTGAATCGATTTAACACATAAGGCATTTATTTGAGCTACTTGAATTTTTTATTTTTATTTATTTGTGTACCAACTGGGATTTTGATTTATCTCTTTGCTCGGTCCAAAGAAAGCGATAAAAACTTTAACCTCAAGGGTATAGCTATTCTATGTATTTTAGCGACCCTTTATACTACTCCATGGGACAACTACTTAGTAGCAAAGCAAGTCTGGTGGTATGGTCAGGATCGTGTGCTAGGCACAATTGGATATGTACCTATTGAGGAGTATGCCTTTTTTGTGCTTCAAACTATTATGACCGGGCTGTGGAGTTTTTTTATAATAAAAAAACTTCACGTTAAGAAAAGTCTTCTCAATTCAAAGAAGACTTTTCTTGGGGTTAAAGTGCTTCTTATTGGAGTATGGCTATACGGCTTGTTCGCTCTGACACAGGAATCTAGTTTTTATATGGGGCTCATCTTAAGTTGGGCTACGCCCATTTTAATCCTTCAATTTTTTATTGGAGGGAAGTATGTTTTAGCCTCCATAAGGAAGTTATTGGTGGGCGCTTTTATTCCA
>JAGRAA010000492.1 GCA_020435185.1 Bdellovibrionales bacterium
TAGATTTATAGGCTACTGTGACTCATAGAATTGCTTGCTTTTTCAAACAAAGACATTTATTGTTTGGAAAACACTAAATTAAATTTAACATATAGCCCTTCTATACATAGTTGAGTATATTATAGTTATCTGTAATCAAAAACCTATCAAATTGAAAGAAACCAATTTAACAAGCTATTTCAAGATTCCTGGCATAAGCGAAAGTGATATCTTGACTTACTTTCAGCAGGGTGATGCTCATGCTGAAAATGGAACATACTACTTTTTAGCTGATCAGATAAAAGTTGAATTCAACAATAAAGGGCATATCAAGTCTATTAACGGCTCTTTAGAATCGATATTTGTAGAACGTGCAATAAATGATTTACAAGAGATTGCTAAGGAGTCAGAATTAGAAGTTGGTAGGGTTGTCGTACAAGGTGCCAGCCCTTTAACTGGTTATTATCGATTTAAAGACCTAATTCAAATATGCCCTCTGAAATCACCCCAAAAACATATTGCATCAGGCAGATCAAAATTTCCGTTTCCTTTTCTACTAGAATTCAAATATAGAACAAGTAAAAATCCTGGCATTAGAATTCATAGGATGCAGCATGCTAAGGAAAATGCAATCTTGATATTAAACTTGCTTATATATGGCGGCATTTCAGATGTTAATATAAATAGCAACAATAAGCTTTGGGTTTCAGTCCCAACAGATTGGCGAGATCCAAATGAAGAAGAAATAGAAATGTTTTGCGATTACAAACACCCCACATCAATGGATTGCACAAACATGTATTTAAATCCTAGCTTTCGTTTAGATAAAAGTGATATCAATTATGATAATTTCGCTAGCTTAGAAGGGTTGAATTCCATCGAACTTATAGATTTTAAAAAATATTATCAGAAATTAGGCGTAGGAATAGATGATGAAATTAATCTCCCCTCTATAGTTGACATCTATCTCAACAAGTATTTCTCTATTGAAGACAAAACTAAAATTAATAGGGCTTTATATTGGTTGTTAATGCATCACGAAACTTGGAAATTATCAAAGACAATTTCGTTTAATTGTCTAATACAATCTATTGAGGTGTTAATGGAAAGTCAAAATAACACAGCCTCCTGTTCAGAAAATGATTGCGTACACACGAAAATACTAAATGACATTTGTGACAAATGTGAGGCTCCGATTACTGGCGTAGGGCCCACTAAAGCCTTCAGAGATTTCGTAGAAAAATATGCTGGTGATATTCCAAAGAATATTAAGAATGATCTATACGGTTTAAGGTCCTCAATTGCTCATGGTTCTCTGACTTTAGAGATGGACTCACCTGGTTACGGTGGCTTTGATGCTAAATCTCATAATCAGCAACACCTTATGGATATTGGAAGGAAAACTGTTGTTGTGTGTTTGTTGAACTGGATGATGAACGAAAATAAAGATAACAATTTGTAAAAATGAATTAATAAGGGTTTTACATTAAAAGATGAAACTATATTAAACAGCTTCCAAAAGTCGAAAAACTGTTGAAATGGCGCGCTCGACGGGATTTGAACCCATGACCTTCGCCTTCGGAGGGCGATACTCTATCCAGCTGAGCTACG
>JAGRAA010000493.1 GCA_020435185.1 Bdellovibrionales bacterium
CTCCAGATTTACGCCCGCACTCCAATTAGGAAATTTTCTCACTAAAGGCACTTCTTGGAGTGACCATGTAAAACTAGCTCCATCCGCCCAAAAAATTGGCATCTTATACTCAACAGCAACTTTCACAAATTCAATAGGATTTTTTAAAATATTTTTTATTTTCATATTTGTAGCCACTCTATTTTTATCTAATATATTTAAATTACTATTAACGTATTTTCCCTCTCGCACTAATTTCTCTACTTCCTCATCCACTTCTTGACCAAATGTTTCGTAGTAATGCCCACGAGAAGATAGATTTGTACCAATCAAAAGTGAATAACCAGAAAACTGAGAAGGACTAAATGAGACTATACCTATATTTTTGTAATTAAAAACTAATATAGGTAAAGTCCCTATTACAAATCCTGTTAAAACCAAAAAAATGCATCTCCAATTCGTCTTGCTAACTAAATATATAAATAGAAAAGAAATCATAAAAATCAACGAAGTCGCTCTCATATACTGCGCCATTGCTGCAAATAAACCAGAGAATAGAAATAAAGCAATTCTCAGTCTACTTCTATTTACCCTCAAGCCAATATGAAAAAAGTAAGCAAACAGTAACAATAAGACGCCTTGATACAAAGAATTCGAAACAATATTAGAATACACAATATGTTCAGGCCAAAATCCAATCAATAGTACAGAAATGAGCGCTGGGATAAATCCAAAAAACATTCTTGTTAATTTATAAAGTAGAAAAATTTCTAAGCAACTAAATATAAAGATTGGGATAACACCAACGATATAGGAGTTAACTCCACTTAGCCACATAAAGAGACTCGCAATTACACTCGGACCAGTCTGTTTATATAATGACAACAAAGGCTCCCCTTGAGTCATTTTAATAGCTTGGTCTAAATAGTATTTAGAATCACTCGTCTGCATAACGTCAGAAAAGAAAGCCCACCAAAACCTAAATGCAATAAAAAGTAAGAAAAAACTATAAATTATTTTTTTTTCATTTTTTTCTATAAAAGTTCTAAACTTCATCACAATCAGCAAAGTGAGTAAAATTAATACTCCTATTTTTTCTATTGAAATGCCAGAAAGTGGAATCAAACCTTGTAGCCTGCCTACAGAAAAATAAAATCCCAGTAAAAAAAGCAACAGAAGTGATGAAGTCAATTTACTATTCATGCTGTCCTCTCGGCTCTAAACTATCAACTGAAAAGATCGTGTATCTAAGACCAGAAAAGACCGGAGAATAGGCTCCGAATTTTTTCAAAAAAGCAGATTCCACGATTACATAGTCTAACCTATGTGATTTTGAATATCGATAAAATTGATCTGGCGACCTACTCTGATATATTTTTGCCATAGCACCACCTATCCAACTAGCCGAAACAATCTGTCTTTCTTGAAAGGTCCCGTACATCAGACTCTCCCTTTCTATATATTCAGCGAAAAATTTTTCATTAAACGGAAACCCATAACCTGCATAAATTGCTCTTTTAACAACCAGAGGCACTGACCTTGTTAACTCACCAAAGGGTACGGCAAAAACTGCCTTTTGATCTGTTGAGTTTTGAATAAAAGCAAACAACTCTTTGTTTTCCAATTTTACACTTTTTAAAGGATCATCCATTTTAATTTGTGTAGATAGAGTTAGTAAAACGCCTATGATACAACAAAACAAAAGACGTACAACCCAAGCTATTGATCTTATCCTAATATACTTTTGAGCTAGATGACTCATCGGAATGGATACCAATATTGCTAATAACCAATAGGAAAATTCAAAAAACCTGGTAATTCCTATGTATAGAAAAATTTTAGATAACTGTAATGTTACTGAAAGATATTGGATCAATATTGCTAAATTGAAAACACTCCAAATTAGACAAATCATAATTAATCGTTTTTTAAAGGAAATAGATTTTGGATACATTAAAAGAATACCCATGGAAACCAATAAATTTAACAAAAATGACCATTTCCAACTATATCCCGTTAAAGAACCTAAATTCTGAACTAAATAATGAGAGCTATGACCTAAGTATACATACGCTTCCTTAACTATACTTATGGGAACACCATCAGGCTGATTATATAAATATCTTAGAAATACCAGAGATACAAATATAGGTGTCAAAATATCTAAATAGATTTTAAAATTCTTTGAATATTTGGGATTTAAAACATATCGACTCGTTTCAATAACCGATACAAAGAACAAAGACATCAATACAGCTGACGGGTGTATAAAAGCCGAAGCACTATATAAACACCAACAAGGCACTCTTCGAAATTTAAAATTCGAATGTAACAATATAAAACCACTCAGAAACAACATTATCGAAATATTATTTGGCGATACCGAATCAGAATAAGCTGGCCACCAAGCAATACTAAACCATTGAACTAAATTATATCCCAAAATATCATTTAAAATTGGTATCCCAACCAATAAGCCGATGACCCAAGAATTTTCTGGTCCCCCCAGCCTTCTAATAGAAGTCCGTAAAAATAAAAACCAAACTATTGGTGTTAAAATAACTAAAATTAATTTAAGAATAAAAATAGCTTTATACCAATGTCCTCCAACAATCTCATGAACAAACCAAATTATATGTGCAAAAATATGTTTTGGGTTTTGTTCAACAGATGCATTTGTAAAAAAATCGTTCACCAGATATTTTGAATTCTCCCATCGATTGAGAAGAGGTAGAATGTCCATTCCCGGGCCTTCTAGAGCGGTATAATTAGCGATTTTCCATCTAACTATATTTAACGAAATT
>JAGRAA010000494.1 GCA_020435185.1 Bdellovibrionales bacterium
TCCAATAGGCTGAAAGTCAAAATCTGGTTCTCCTTCTGACATTTGTGCGATACCAGTATCTAATATCATTCGAGTATAGCCCAGTGCGACGTTGGCAATCCTATCATCAGTCGTTCCTGTCTGTAAAACATTGTACACAAACGCCGCGCGATTCCACTGTGATTTCTCTCTATCACGATGCTGGCGTTGGTTTTTAATATCTTCCCAATCCTCGTCTTTTGCTCGCTGCTCCCAGTCCTTAAGGGCAACAACAGGAGTACTATCTTTCTTATTATGGTAAAATGGCACTTTTTGAGTCATGTACGTATTGTACACAAGTTTTCTTTTTTTGACTACTAGTTGGCGACTATACCATAATGGCTAGTATTTAGAATCCGTACTTGCAACAACGTTTTAGTTGAGGTATATTTTAAACAATCTTTTAAATCATTAGCAGGGTGTGGTAGCCCTCGGCAAAGCAAAATCGAACTAGAGTCCTATATTTCTAGGGTGCAAGGTTACTACCACAATTGCGATTTTGCACCATGCATCTTAGAAATATGGGATTTTTTGTTTCTAAATCTGGATTGTCTGCACCATTTGGCGGCGTCCAGCTCCTAGGTTAGGCTGAGTTATTTCATTACCTTTTCAACACTATGAGTGTTATCGAAAAGCTCCGCTCGCCTCCTACGGAGGAAGCACCACTATTAGCAAAGTCACGCTTTATAATAGCGGGAGCGAATATCAATCTGAATGACTTAACTTCTGAAGTCACTAAAAAAGAGAAGCAGTCTTTGGAGGAAGACTTTAAACTTCTCTATTAAGCAATAAGAATTGAAGGGAATAAAAACGAATTGGTATTCTCTTCTTTTCTTTAAAATCCTTTTCTTTAGGGAAGGGTTAGGACTCTAGCAGTATAACATATATTTATCAAGAATAATATAGACGAATTTACACTTATGGTATTATTAAATTATGGAAACATCTAAGACATCATTTTTCTCTCTTCTAAAAAAGTCGGCTACAACCTCGCCATCAAAGAATCAAACAATAGTCGCCTACTAGTTAAGCTTAGCAAGAATATTTTTGTCGTTTACGATCATGAAGTGCTCCCCCGAGTCTTTGTCTTCCCAGAAGTACTTCTCGTGGTGCATACGCCATAGTATACGATCTTTTGGCTTAATATGATCTACAGACGAAAGTAATACCTCTCCTCTGTCTACTGCCTTTCTGAGACGCCCAGGCTCTACTGATATAATGCCAGAGCTTGTTTCTCTTTCTCGTACAGCCTTGTCTATCTTAATCAAGACATCACCATTCATCATCTGCTTCATAGCAATTGACTTCTTTGGAACAAAGTCTATCTCGGAAAAGTTCATTGAATCTGTGCTCATGTAATTAAAAAGTTAAAAAAATAATTAGGGATAAATGAATATCAAGAAGTTCTGTATATTAATTTATCCGCCGGCGATGTGATTAAATTCACTTATTTATTCTAGATATTTAATTACAAAAGTAATAAAAGTCTGGAATGAGAACAAATGAAAATAGTAATACCCAAAAAATAAATAAAGAGCCAACTATTGCAGCTATTGCTGCTAAAGTGATGAGAGTATCTCCTAAATTTTTCATACTCTTATGATATAGTACCTACTATACGAAGTCAATAGCCCATTTTCCTAATGACTTGCTTTTTTGGTTTTTTAAGTGCTTTTCTGTGAGATTTTCTTACAGGAGACAGTGGGTAAAACGTCAAACACAAAGAATCCCCCATATCTGGCGACTTTAGACCCCTTTTCTTCATATCCTTTTTTCTCTCCATGACCAATTTACCGCTAGAATTAAAAGAGAAC
>JAGRAA010000495.1 GCA_020435185.1 Bdellovibrionales bacterium
TGGAGAAGCTGGGAGAGCCGTCGAGATATTGATCTATATATCAGCTATGCCACAAAGAACCCCTATCTTTTACAAAAAATACTTATCGGCACGCCTAATATACATTACCACAATAAAATAGAGCGATTATTTGATAAAAAAATTGAAAAGCAAAAATTATTTTCATTGTCTGCTCACGACATCGACCCTCTTCAGTCGAAGAGAATAGTAGAGTATCAAAATTTTCACCAAGAACTTCGAAGCAGTCAATATCAGCAAAAGCTCTTCTCCCTCATCACTAGAGATTTCTACAAACCATGCAATATTGGATCTCTCTTTGAAAATCTCTATCCCAAAGAATATTTCAACCCACTTTCCTCAGAAAAACGACTTCTTAACCATGTCTATAGATTAAATGACAATTCAACAAATAACTTCTTTCAATTAAAGAAAGATAAAATGGATTTTATTTTTCTGTTAAATAAAAATACTGAACTCGTTTTTCAAATAGTAAACCATAGAGATAGATACTCCCCCTCCTTAAAAGAGAGAATTAAAAAAATAGGAAGAAAACCTTTTTCGTCAGATGAGTTAGCAAAAAATCTTGATTGCTCTCAGCGTAAGGCACAGATGTTAATTAAAACGATGGTTATCGAGAATTTTCTTTTCAAACTAAATCTTGGGAATAAAACCAAATATGTAATGAGTTGTTACAAAAAAGAATTTTCACTAAATGGAAATAATATTTAAAGTCTAATTATGGTATGGAATATCCCAAACAAACAATTGAATAGAACTATCAATTAAACTTCCTCTAAAAAACACTTTAGAGTTTCCTATAAATCCAATCTCATAAAAGATCGAGTTATTGCTGATTCCAGAATATATCTCGATGATTGGTCGATTATCGGTAGGAATTAAAAATAACTTTCTATCTAGCTTCAAAAGGATATTTTTCTCATCAGCAGATGATTTCGCATTAAAAACTGGAATGACAGATTGATCATCAAAAACCAATAATGGAGACGATAATATTCTAGACAATATTTCTGGAGCCACGTCAACAACCCCTAATTTTTTACACCCTTCTAGATTCGAAATGGATTTTAAATAAAGAGAAACTTGGCCATCAGATTTTTTATTGACCACCAATTGCTTACCCGTATTCAAGGTTATTGTCTTTATCAATGTTTCTTGGCTATCACATAGACCATCTGAAAAATTAGAGGCAAACTCTAAGGCGGCTTGCTTTTCTGCCGCATCACTGGATTGAGAAAAGTAATTCATCAGCTCCGCCTGATTCACCAAGGATAGATTTTTTACATTTAAATACGCTCTATAGGCTGATGGATATTGCACCACTATACCTAATGCAGAAAGCCCACTAATAGAATAAGTATAAGCCGCTCCTGCAATAACCTTAGAGAATACTGGTTTTTCTGAAACCAAATCTACAACCAAAAGTAAAGACGAAGGCTCTACCGAATTATTATTGTATAACGATAAAACAAGATAACGCTCATTAAATATCTTCCACTTTAACGCACTAGTAGGAAGCAAAATATATTTTGATCCTAGTTCAGAAGAAAGGTCTATCTTTCTTCTATTTGACCCATCTATATTTGCAAGCCACAGTTCCTGTGCATAATTCCCCGCTACATAAACAACTTTCCCAATAGAAAAAAGGACGTCGTACTTATTGACCTGATAATCCCCCGACAAAGGCAGATCATGACTAATTTGTGTTATGGCTCCAGTACTCATGTTTACACTTCTCAGCCATGGCTCAGAATCACCTGCATTTTCTTGAAACCCATCCATGTAAAAAATAGTATTCCCATCAGGACTAATCGTGATATCTCTTGAAGCGGATTGAGACACATTAGGGAGATAGCTATTTAGCCTTAATGGAGCCCCTGGCGTCACTAAACTCTGTGTATACAATTGAATGGCCACGTCGGCCCCTTGTTTACCCATAAAAAATAGACTCGATTTATCCTTTGAAAGCTGAAAACTACTCACTCCATAGGTGTTTGCTGAACCCGGTGTTAAATTCTCTCTCTGCTGATTCAATGGCGAATATCGATAAATAGAATATTCCTGTGAGTTAGGAGCATAAAGATTAGCCGTTCCAGAAATAAAGTAAAAGAGTGACTGAACCGGATCCCACTCTAGTTGCGACATGTGATCATAATTTACAACTGGAACAGGCCATATCCTAGCATCTAAATAACCTCCCAATCGGCACTCTAAAACCTTATGACCTTTATCTTTTGAGTTATAAATATTCAAATCTCCCAAAAAGGTTCCCGATTTACTCCCTAAATTATTTTTATCGACCTTAAGATCAAAATACTGAGATTTTAAGTAAACACTTTGTCCGTTTGTGACTCTTGTTAGATTAACTTCTTTATGAACACTCAATGAATCTGAATAAGAGTAAAATTCGGTTTCGGCTTTTTCTTCTTGATGCGAATAATAACTTAATATTTCATACTTTGCATCAGTCCAAGAATCCACGCACCAAATTTCAACTAGTTTTTCAGGCGTCTGGTTCCCTAACTCTGAAGCCACTTCAAAAATTTTCTCATTATATCCAATAACCTTATTTTGAATATTTCCCAGGTCTAAACTTGAA
>JAGRAA010000496.1 GCA_020435185.1 Bdellovibrionales bacterium
TTTTTTAGCAGTGATCATATCTTTTACCTGTTCACTTTTAGAGTCTGTTATTCTCTCTGTAACCCCAGCGTATATAGAAGTGCAGCTTCAAAAAGGAAAAAAAAGTGGCAAACTTCTCAAAAAACTAAAAAGTAAAATTGATCGTCCTTTAGCGGCAATTCTTACTCTTAATACCATTGCAAATATGGTGGGAGCTACGGGTGTAGGAGCTCAAACCTATTTAATCTATGGCGACGCCTATGTAGGAATTGCGTCGGCAATACTCACGGGAGTCATACTCATATTTTGTGAAATCTTACCAAAGACGGTAGGAGCCACAAAATGGAAGCGACTTGCCCCAGGATGCGCGTACATCATTAATGGTCTTATTTATGTAGCTTATCCCCTCGTTATTTTATCTGAATTAATCTATGATATCCTCGGAAACAAACAATCTCTAAAGGTCAGTAGAGAAGAAATGATTGTGACTGCCGAGCTTGGTGTTTCTGACGGAACAATCAAACAAAAAGAAAGTGCAATTATTAGAAACTTACTTTTGTTAGATCAGATTCGGGTCTCTGATATAATGACACCTCGATCTGTTGTAATGGCATGGGACGAAGATCAAACCATAGAAGATACTATTCACCAATTTAAAAATATTAGGTTCTCAAGAATTCCTTTATACAAGAATAAATTCGACAACATCACCGGTGTGATTCACAGACATAAATTGTTAGAGGCCGCTTCTAATGACCGAGAAAATATAACTTTAGGCAAAATCAAAAGTGACATATTTAGAGTTCATGAAGACATTCCTGTCTCTTCTGCATTAGACCAATTTTTAAAACAAAAAGTTCATTTATTCTTGGCCATTGATCCAGTGGGAACTCCTACCGGAATCGTAACTCTAGAAGACGCCATAGAAACTCTGTTAGGGGTTGAGATTATGGACGAATTTGATAATATCGAAGATATGAGAAATTACGCTTTAGAGCTTTGGCGAAGTAAACACGCTAAAAATTGGAAACGTTAAAAAGGATTTTATATGGACGAAATATGCTTAATTTATTCCACTTTCCCGACCAGAAAGGCCGCAAGTGTTATTATCGACTCTCTTTTACAGCAAGAACTTATTGCCTGCGCTAATGTTTTTTCAAGTATGGAATCTGCATACCGTTGGCAGGGAGAAATTAAGTATTCTATGGAAGTCGGTGTATTTTTTAAAACTCGGCAAAAACTTTATGCTGACGTAGAGTATGTGATCAAAGAACTTCATCCTTTTGAAAATCCTGCCATTTTATTAGTTCCTGTGCAAAATTCCAGTGAAGACTATCATAAATGGATCTTAGACAGCTGCACATTGAATCCGAGGTGATCATATGGATAAAAAAGAACTTTGTCGTTCTATATACGAAATAGCCCATCTAGAAGGAGACTTTTTACTCCGATCAGGATTACGATCCAACGAATACTTCGACAAATATAGATTTGAAGCAAATCCTTTTTTATTAAAGGCTATCGCTCAACAACTTAAAAGCCTTATCCCTCCTCATACAGAAGTCCTTGCT
Source organism: Bdellovibrionales bacterium (assembly GCA_020435185.1). Lineage (GTDB taxonomy): Bacteria > Bdellovibrionota > Bdellovibrionia > Bdellovibrionales > UBA1609 > JAGRAA01. Next base: position 1,551 of record JAGRAA010000496.1, read on the forward strand.
GGATTAGAAATGGGAGGAATTCCCATTGCCACAGCTTTATCTTTAGAAACCGGCCTACCCGTGGCGTTTGTTCGTAAAGAAGCAAAAGAGTATGGTACTTGTAAAATATCAGAAGGAACAGAAATCAAAGGCAAAAGAACTTTAATTATTGAGGACGTCATAACCACAGGCGGTCAAGTGATTGAAAGCACAAAGGCCTTGCGAGATCAAGGGGCTACTGTGGATACCGTGTTGTGTGTTATCAATCGAAACAACCAGCCGTCCGATAAATTAATGGCCATAGACCTTCAACATTTAAGCCTGTTTACAATGGATGAGCTGAAGTCTCATCTCATGTCCTAACTAAACTATTGAGCAAAATTCTGGTATTGCTC
>JAGRAA010000497.1 GCA_020435185.1 Bdellovibrionales bacterium
CCCCAAACTTCGACTAAAAATTTATTCACTCCCGAAGGAGGAGCCCAAAACTCCACAGCGTCCGTATCGATATCAGGAGCGTTACAATCCGCCGAAGGATAAACCTCCGCACCAGTACAGTAATCGTGATCAAAAGACTTAATAGTCGCCTCACTAGACGAGGCATCGGTTATGGCATCATTCAATATGGTAAAGTCAAAATCAGATACGGTATTCGGGTCTTTATCTGCACCCAATAAACCTGCAGCATTTAATCTTAAATTAGTCGGATCTGGGCTATATAGAAATTTAACATGATACTTAATCTGAGGACTTGTACAATTCTTACCCACCTTACACATCGAACTCACTGTCACATCAAATCGAAAAGGACAGGCATCGTTACCATTCACCATATCAAAGTTCGTACAGTACTCGCCATTTAAATCAAATCCACTCGCTATGGTGGCTAAAGGAGATCTTTTCTGCGAGAGAATCTCTCCCTTATTATTCACTATAGTCACAGGACCATCTAATTTAGTACAAGTCGTCCCTCCGGTATAATAAGTTTGAGTAATTTGATCCCAGCCACAGCATAAATTAGATAACCCCCCTGTATTTATACAGTCAAAGGGGGTCGCATTGTCGGCATGAAGTCGAGTTAACTCACTCGCCTCACCGTTTCGTATGGCTGAATAGATATTAAACCGTAGGTTTTGCACCAAATTGGTCACATCTACTTTTAGTTTAAAATTGCTCTGCATTTTGTTTAAAGAATAAAAAGATATTAACAATATCAATACAAGACCGGCAGCAATAATACTAGCGGGCAAGCCTTGACCTTTTTTATTTTGCAAAACTTGATATCTTAGTCTTCGAAGTAAGAACATTTTAATACCTCAAAATTTACTTAACGTCTGCTCCTCAAAAACACCTAAACACGCTTGTCTACCAATAATTTTTGAATTTTATTAGAAAGGTGCTCTGCTGTAACTGGTTTAAATATATATCCATCAGCACCCTCCTTCACAGCTGTAACAATATTATCTATATCAGTATCAGCAGTGATCATCATAAAAAGCACCTTCGAATGACTAGGATGAGATCTAATAGTTTTTAGAAAATCTAGACCATTCACTTGGGGCATATGCCAATCACATAATATTATATCGAAAGGTTGGCCTTTTTTAAAGGCCATATCCAATTCTTCCATCGCTCCGTGGACATTATTACACGCCCGCAGGTTTTTATATCCCAAATGAGACAGTGTCTTGGCTAAAACGGCCAATGTTACTACGGCATCATCCACCAACAATAGCCTTATATCATGATTCATAAAACTCATTCCCACAGATGCTCTTAATTTCTTATGGTCTAAATTCAAAAAAATTAATGTTTTAATTTTTTCTCTATGATTAAATATTATGTATGAACCCCCATGCTGTCAAAATTTTAGTCGTTGACGATGAAGAAGACATTCGCGAACTTCTTCATTTTATTATTGAAAATCTATATGATTGTGAAATTCTTGAAGCCGAAAATGGAAATAAAGCTGTCGATATTATTAAAACTCACAAAAAATTATCCGTTATTCTATGTGACCGCCATATGCCTGAGGGGAACGCTTTAACTGTATATAGATATCTATGCGAAAATAATCTTAAAATCCCTTTTATTTTGTTAGACAATAACTCCTCCCCTGCTGCTGAGGAGTTCGATCAAGCAGATGGATTTCTTCAAAAACCATTCTCTCAAAAGTCTGTTTTTGATACTCTAACAAATGTGCTTTCTAATGACCATTCTGGCAAAAAATCTTATTTTAAAGTATTATTTCATCTTCTTTATAAGTTTGATTTAAAACCTTTTGAGCTTTTTATTTTTGACTCAGACACGGCTTCTTTTAAAAGAATAAAAGAAAAAAATGTGATCTTAGATAAAAAGCGCGTCGAAAAATATTTATCTTACCTCAGGCAAGAAAATCAGTACTTTTACATACAAAACACTGATGTTTCTCAGTTTATCACTATCTATCAATCACATTATAAGTCTCAGCAAGTTGAAACGGATGATTTTTTAGATAAGATACATGGTCTCATTGAGTCTTTTGAAATAGCTAAAGAATTTTGCCAAAAACTAGGCTGGTCAGATGATATTGTCAAAACAACCGAGTTTCATCTCAAACAGGCTATTACTGAGGCCTATTCCGTAAAAGAACTTAAACCATATATTCAGGCTTTAGACTTATCTCAAGCTTCAAAGCTTTCTTCCCATAACGCATTAATAGCTTTCTTGTGCATAGGATTATTGAAAGCCTTAAATATAAATGATCCAAATATTTATTATATATATTCGGTGGCCGCTCTTATTCATGATATCACCCTCTCTGAAAACCAAATTATTAATAAACAGGATTTTATTTTAGCCATTAAAAACAATTCCTTTGTAGGATTGATCGACTTGCAGAAAATTAAAGAACATCCATTAAAAACTTGTGAAATTGCTAAAGAGTGGCCGTCGATAAAAGATCCTGAATTGCTTGAAAGATTAATACTCAATCACCATGAAAGCCCTGACGGCAAAGGATTCCCAAACCAAAAAACACACGGAGAAATGGACCTGCTCGAATGTGTATTTATTATCGCAGAAAGCTTGACTCATTCTTATTTACTTTTTGACAACAAGCAAGACATCACACAACTTATTAATGAAATAGAACCCTTATATCAAGAATCTCCTTATAGCGAAGTTTATCAACACTTATTATAATTAAGCTGAATCCCATAAATGTTGTTAAATCGATGTAGCAACATTTATGTGAGCCAGTTTGAGACAGACCCCAAGAAAAATTGAGATTTCTAAACAATATGCTAAACTAAAGGGGTCGCATGTAATCAGAGACATAGTCTGTCTAAAAGATAAATATTCAATAGAAGTGTTTATAAATGGAAAAAGGGGACGTTATGCGCTCATTTGTAAACAGACTACTTTTGCTCGTTACTCTAGCGACATTAAGTGGCTGTATTATTCCTGAGGATGAAATAAATAATGCTTTTCAGCCTGGTACGGTAGATGACCCACCAGACGATATTCAAGACACAAGACTGTGTCATTCTCTCAGAGTAATCCAACCTGAGGCTGAGTTGACCAATAAGCTAGATTTACTTTTTGTTGTCGACACCTCAGGAAGCCTGGATACTGAAAGAAGAGATATCGCCACTGGAATCGATTCTTTTATCGCCGCCCTCCCTTCATACATTGATTACCGGATCGCCGTTCTACTCGCACATGGTCCCAATAGTATATATAGTGGTAAATTTTATAGTAAAGATATCGGTTTTGAAGTTTTGAAATCAGACGAATTGTCCTTAACAGATATTAGAAACAAGCTCTCTAGAACAATGTATTACACTAGATCCGACAATGATACCGACGGAGGAGAGGTTGGCCTATATTCACTGAACAGAGCTATCACGATAAATCTCGACGAGAATAAGGCAAAAGGGTTTTTTAGAGATGATTCTGCTTTAGCTGTGATTTTTGTTGCCGACGAAAATGATATTTGCGCCCTAGGCAGCTATCCTGCAGGCGTGACACCTGTCTTTGACTCCGATCGAAAAGAACCTGCCGCCTACAATAAGTATTGTACAGACATTAACCCAGACAACATATTGTCTCAACTTAAAACCATACAAAATGGCGACCCTCTTCTTTTAGCCGGTATACTCTATACCGATCCAGAAACGGTTCCTAGTGGCGGAGAAAACGAAATTGGATATGGCTATCTAGAGCTCATAAACAAGAACAATGGCCTTTCTATTGATTTAGCAAACGGCGACTATGACACCTCAATGCAACAAATTGGATATATGACTGTGAAAAGACTAAACCTTATAACAGAGTTTAACCTAGAATATAGCCCCATAGACCAATCTTCAATTAAAGTTCTTGTTGATCGAACCAGGGTCAGTCATATTTACCAAAGCGAACAAAACAGCGTGGTCATCAGTGAAAATGATGCTGGCGGAGAGAAATCAGAAATTTATATTTCTTATTGTGAGCCTCTGGTCATTCCACCAAACATATATGAAGTCACGATTCCCGAACTTAATCAGATAGGAGCACTCATTGAATGGAAGACCGATATCCCTGCGACTTCTCAAGTTCAGGCCATTAACGTAGTCACAAATGAAGTCATTATGAGTCCTCTCTATGAATCACTAGAGACCATTCACAGTGTGGAAATCACTGGGTTGCAAAAAAATACTCTCTATCAAATCACTGTACTTTCGGCAAATCAAGATGGAGTGCTCAGTCAAGGGACACCTGTTTTAATGAGAACGCTTCGTTAAATATTTTTATTTCTGGGGATTCTAATTGTAAATACTGTACCTTGAGAGTCAGATACAAAACTTAAATCCCCTCCATGCTGATCATGGATAATGCTATAAGAGATAGATAAACCGAGCCCTGTACCAACACCCGTCGGTTTAGTTGTAAAGAATGGATCAAAAACTTTAGCCCTTAACTCTTTAGAGATACCATTTCCATTGTCATAAATTTCTACAAAAATATTCTCTGCATTTTCATAAGATTTAATTTGAACCTTAGGAGTTTCCGTCGTTTTTTCTTTCGCTGCATAAATAGCGTTCGTCAATAAATTCATTATCACTTGACTCAATTTAGCCGGGAACCCCAAAAACTCATGTGCCTCAGAGAGTTGCATGCTAAAATCAACACTATCCAAATTAAACTTTAAAATTTGTACCGTACTTTTTATAATTTCATTAATATTTGTCTTAGAAGGAAGTTCTTCTTCATGTCTAGAAAAATCACTTAAGCTTTTAACAATCCTACTTATGCGACCTGTCCCCTCCGTGGCCCCATCTATCATTTCCTGTATAGTGATAAAACGCGGATCAATGACGCCATAGAACCGATCCGACTCACTATTTCCTCTAGGAACAATCTCTTCTAAAATTTCTAAAAGCTTCTTATTTTCTCTCTCTATCCCTTCAAGGTTATTACTCACAAAATTTGTAGGGTTGTTTATTTCATGAGCTACTCCGGCTACAAGTTGTCCGACCGAAGCCATTTTTTCTGATTGAATCAATTGCTGATTTTGACGTTCAAGCTTATCTATCAAATTAATATTAGCTTGAAACAAATTTTGAATTTCTAACTGTCGATTTAATCTCAAAATAACCTCTTCAATGACAAATGGCTTATTCACAAAATCAGCTCCTCCTGAACTAAACCCCTCTGTTAAATCAGCGCCATCTGTCCGCCCTGAAATAAATATAATCGGGATATGACTAGTTTCTTTATTTTTCTTTAGTCTACGACAAGTTTCAAAACCATCTATTCCCTTCATGCTGACATCAAGAAGAATGATATGAGGACTTATCTTTGCTGCAAGCTCTAGACACTCTTCGCCACTACTGCATTGAAAAATATTATAATTACAAGGCTCAAGCGACTCCACAAGAAGCTCGACGTTTTCGGCGACGTCATCCACTATAAGTAATTTATATTGGGAGTTAATTTCCATAATTTAGTGTTACATTAGAATGTCGAAATGTCTCGAATTAAGTCAATTATATCACCAAAGGTAAGATTTCGTTTTTTTTACTTGAAAGTTTTTGAAAGCATTCAATTTTTCTATGTATTTTGACGATATCCTCGACTGGAGGCTAATTGTATAATGTCAGAGGCGACCTATAGACTAAGTCTAGGATTGACTTTATTTACCATTCTATTTTTTGATTCTAAAGCATTGGTATATACTTTTTTATTCCTTATTTGTCTCGAAGGAATCACAAATTTTAGGATCAACTACTTTATCACCAGTCTCCTTTCATTAAAAAAACCAGATTTTCTTAACAAACAAACAATATCTATGTCTAATTTTGACGTTCATCGCGCCTTAAGATTCCTTGTTGGTATACTTATTTTATTTTCTAATATTATATTTTTAGAATCTCTCTGGTGGGTTTCATGGCTTGTTTCAATACTTTTAATAATATCTGGAATCACAGACCTATACCCGCTCACTCAGTTTATATCCTTGATTGACTTCGAAGCTCTTCTTAAGAAAGATTCCTATCAAAAAAACAAATTTCTAGAGACTGGAGTTGCAACTAAGGCCATAGGTATAATTTTAAATTTTGTAATTCTTCTCTCCTTCTCCGCCGTGCTCTGGAGACTTCCTTACCAAAAATATCAAATTCAAGAAGCTTACAATGATCAAATTTCTCAGCTGAAAGCTTCATTAGAAAATTATTATTATAAACACAATGGCTTCTTTGGACTCAAAAAAGAAAATCTTCCCATTTTTACTAGATATCCTAACGCCTACTTACAAATGTCTTTTCTTGGTTCAGAAAAGACATTATGGGGATTAGGAACTCATAAAGCACAACAAAATGATTGGACGAGAGAATCCCTAAATATAGACGGCAAAAAATACCTTTTAGAAATCAGCCTTCCGTCTATTCATAAGGAGTATATAAAGTTTAGGAATAGCCTTTTCTTACTTATAACTCTTTCCTTGTCGCTTTTCTCTTATTTTTTGATGTCTGTCATTCACTACTATATAGGCAAGCCACTCAACAAAATGGTTCAATACACACAAAAAGTTTCTAACGGAAAACCTGACGACGAACTACACTTTAATTTTAACGATGAATTCATTGAGTTAGCCAATTTCATTAATCAGACACTTGACAGCCTTCTTGAGCAAAAACAAATGTTAAAAAATGAAGAAGACAGACATAAGCAATCAGAACAATTATTAAATATTGCAAAAGAAGAAACCATACGAGCAAATGAAGC
>JAGRAA010000498.1 GCA_020435185.1 Bdellovibrionales bacterium
TAGGGGTTAGCACGGATAAGGCCTGCAAACCAGTTAATGTGATGGGAATGACAAAAGCCATTCAGGAAAGAATTTTTACGTCGGCTAATGTGCTTTGTCCTCGGACAAGGTTTGTCTGTGTTAGATATGGAAATGTTTTGGCTTCGAGAGGTTCAGTGATTCCACTTTTTCATGAACAGATAAGAAATGGTGGCCCTTTGACGATAACGGATGAAAACATGACACGGTTTTTATTAAGTTTGGAAGATGCGGTGGATACCGTAATTGCCGCAATTACTCATGCGCAAGTCGGAGAGACTTTTATTCCTATTGCACCTGCTGCAAATATGGTGAATGTAGCGAAGGCATTAATAGGAAAACGGAATATTGGGATAAAGGTGATAGGCATTAGACCCGGAGAGAAATTATATGAGTCATTAATTTCAGAAGAAGAATCATTTAGAACTTATAGGACGGCTTATGGTTATTATGCTATTCAACCGATCTTGCCTGAAGTACAGAAAGGTGTCCTAAAGGGTAGAGACCTTATTGGAGAGTATTCTTCAGATCAAAGTATACTTGATTTAGAGGGAACAATCGCCTTATTGGAAAAAAATAATTTAATGTACGACGAAGATAATGTTTATGACGAAATCAATGAGATGATTGGATAAAATATGACGAAAGTAATGACTATTGTAGGTACCAGGCCGGAGTTGATTAAATTGTCATTAGTTATTCAAGAACTTGATAAGTCTGTGGATCATATATTGGTTCACACAGGGCAAAATTTTGATTTTGAATTAAATGAAGTTTTTTTTAAAGAATTGGGAATTAGAAAACCTGATTATTTTTTAGAATCAGCGGGAAAAAGTGCGATAGAAACGATTGCGAATGTTCTTGTTAAAAGTGATTCTGTTTTAGAAAAAGAAAATCCAGATGCCGTTTTAATTTATGGAGATACGAATTCGTGTTTATCAGCTATTTGTGCTAAAAAGAGAAAGATTCCGATTTTTCACATGGAAGCAGGAAATCGTTGTTTTGATCAAAGGGTTCCAGAAGAAATCAATAGAAAAATTGTAGACCATTTATCTGATATCAACATGCCACTTACAGAACATGGACGAGATTATTTAGTAAGAGAAGGAATCCCACAAAACATGATTATTAAAACGGGCTCATGTATGAGAGAAATTTTGGATCATTATGAAAACCAAATTTCTCGGTCTGAAGTTTTAAAAAAATTAGATTTATCCCCTCAAAAGTATTTTGTAGTCAGTGCACATAGAGAGGAAAATGTGGATAAGCCAGAAACGCTTAAAAATCTTTTGGCCTTTTTAGATCAGTTGGTCGATCGTTTTGGATTAAAAGTAATCTTTTCAGTGCACCCCAGAACGCGTAATCAATTAGAAAAACATGGATTGAAATCGTCTAATGCAAATATATTGTTTTCTAAACCTTTGGGTTTTTTCGACTACATCACTTTGCAGAAGAATGCAAAATGCGTTATTTCGGATAGTGGAACACTAACAGAAGAAAGTGCAATACTTGGGTTTCCCGCGGTTCTTGCAAGGGAGGCTCATGAAAGGCCAGAGGGGGCTGAAGAAGGAGTATTGGTTATGGCTCCAATGAAGCCCGATAAATTGATTGAGGCGATCGAGTACGTTGTTTCTTTTCAAAAGCCTTTAGAGGGCATAGCCGTCAAAGATTACCGTGCCCAAAGTGTTTCTAAAACAGTAGTATCTTCTATATTAAGCAACATACAGTTTGTTAATCGGACCATTTGGTATAAATCGTGCGGTTAGAAGATGCGTTTATCGGGGATTATCTTACTTGTTCTAATTTCATGTAATAATTTGTTTGCTCAAGAGAATCAGGGTGAACAAAAAGAAAATGATTTGTTTCGATTTGGTTTTGCCGTTGGCCGTTTTTTACCAAATAGAATCGCTGGCATTAGTGAAATTATACCGACAGCGGCTGCGCGATTAGCTTATAGCAGAAAGACTTATTATCTTGAGGCTTCCGTTATAGGTGGAAATGCTCATTCTGTAAATTTTTATACACTGCTTTTTGATGCCAGAGCGTTTATAGATAGTATTTCTCCAGGTTTTTTTTGGATTTTTGGACTTCATAATATGTATTACAAAAGAACAAATGTGACTTATGAAGAAGTTG
>JAGRAA010000499.1 GCA_020435185.1 Bdellovibrionales bacterium
AAAGGATATACCGAACTACTAAAAGAAAGCCGGCAAGAGGCCGTAGACAGAATGATCGCTCAAGCTCAAGGAATGGGAGCCAACGCCATCATTAATATCCGATTTTCAACCTCGTCGATAGCTCAAGGTGCTGCAGAAATCTTAGTTTACGGTACAGCCGTAAAGGTCGATTAATGGGACAGCTTCTTGGCGTTATTATTTTGGCTACTCTCGGATACATCACCGGCCGACACTTTGAAAAAAAGCACTTCAGAAGCCTGGCTCATCGAGAAAATCAACTCAACCATATACCTGTGGTTACCGCTGAATGGAAAAACCATATAGAAGATCAAGATGAAGGCTTTGCTGTTTCTGCCGGAATTGTTGTGGCTTCAGACTACTTTAAAACCCTTGTAAGCCAACTCAAAAACTTAACCGGTGGACGTCTAACATCTTATGAAAGTTTACTTGATCGTGGCCGTCGGGAGGCTCTTCTCAGAATAAAAGAAAAGGCCTCTCGATTGGGAGCACATACCATTGTGAATGTAAGGATAGAAACCTCTACCGTAAACTCTTCTAGCCGCAATAAGGGCGCTCTCCCTTGCGTAGAACTCTTTGCCTATGGAACTGCACTCAGAAAGAAAAAATGATTTTTCAACCTAAGTCTCCTGACCATTCAGTGAACGTCAGCTCGACAAATGAGTTCAAAGATTTCATTCTTCTCACTCTTTCATTATTAGCTATACTCGCTGGGATTAGTCTGCTCTTTTTCTCTTTGTCTGACTATTTCGTCGAGAAAATTAGCCTCAAGACCGAAGCCCATCTCGCTTCTCGACTCAACCTAAAGAGTTACCAAAACACGCAACAGCTCTCTCCGGAAAACAATATTTATCAATTAACCCAAGATTTATGGAAGCCTTATAATATAGAAAAAGTACCGATTGAGGTAAACGTAGTTCAATTAAAATCAGAAAATGCATTCATGACACTTGGGGGACGTCTGCTTCTTACCTCCGAACTATTACACCATACAGAAAATGAAAATGACTTAGCCTTTGTGATATGTCACGAATTAGGTCATTTTTACTTAAGGCACGTCATAAAACTTCAAAGCCATCGAGTGCTCTTGGCCCTTGGACTACAAGCTATTGCGCTTTCAAATTTTGATGCCGAAATGCTCCAAGGATTAGCTCAACTCACAGAACTCAGTTTTAACAGATCGCAAGAAGCAGCAGCAGATCACTTTGCTTTGAGCTGTATGAATCAAAAATATGGTCATATAGCCGGTTTTGACCGATTCTTTAGGAGAGTGATCAATAAAAACAGACAGTCCGTCGTAAATACTGACCATCTTACTTATTTTTCTACCCATCCTGGAACAGAGGACCGCATTGAACAAATGAAATCAGAAGCCACCGAGATGGGTATTAGCCTTGAAGGCAACACAACCCCTATTAGGATTTTATTAGAAATTAAATAATTCTATTCTTTTAGAAGTAATTACAAAGTTTAAATTTGTCAGACTTTTTATTTATTTCAAATTTTTCAAAGCTTATTTTCTAAGCAAATATTTTATGGTCTATTCATAAAACCTATTATTTAGGAGAGGGAATGAAAAATTTTGTTTTATTAATTCTATTATTTTTTTCACAGATCAGTTTTGCAAACTCAACTCTGGGCTATGACCCCGGGCCAGACCCACTGACCTCAGAAGGAAAAGGTTATATTAATATTGTAAATACTGTTCCTGATGCACCTTTTATTGGGAAAAAGTTTTTTAACGGCAAAGACAAATTCAGATACCCTTTTGGCATTATGCCATGGAGAGGACCTACAGATAAAAACTCCGTCAAAGTCCTAGTGATCGGTCAAGATGGAACACATATCGCCGAAGCAGCTGGACGACCTTTTACCGGAGGCACAGGTGGACGCC
>JAGRAA010000500.1 GCA_020435185.1 Bdellovibrionales bacterium
GAGATTGTAGCCATAGAGCTGGAAGTGAATTAAGTCAGAATTTGGTAAGAAAAAAAATTCATGAGCTCATTAAATCCTAACTATTTCGTTGTAGAAAGTTTGTAATTTCGTTATCAATTCTTTAAAGAGGAGGGTTTCCTTGGATCGTAAAAGAATCCATGTCATTGAAGATGAAGCTGATATTGCCACGTTAATTCAGTATAACTTATCGGTGGCAGGCTTTGACGTTACTTGTTCAAATACGGGCGAGGTGGGTTTGGATTATATTAAAAACAATGATCTTGACCTTATTCTTTTAGATTTAATGTTGCCTGGGATTGAGGGATTGGAAATCTGTCGTCAGTTTAAATCCATGCCTGAGAAAAAGCATATCCCCATCATTATGGTTACGGCTAGAGGAGCTGAGGGAGATATTGTGAGGGGGCTTGAATTGGGTGCCGACGACTATGTCACAAAGCCATTTAGCCCTAAGGTTTTAGTAGCAAGGGTGAATACGGTTTTAAGAAGAATAGGACAGGCTCCTTCTTCAGATAAAGATAAGATGGACTTTGGCGATTTAGTGATTCACCCCAAAAAGCATGAAGTGTGGATTGAATCGGGCAAAGTGGATCTTACTCGGTCAGAATTTCAAATTTTACAATTTTTAGCAGAAAAGCCGGGATGGGTCTTTACTCGGTCACAAATTGTGGATGCAATTCGTGGGGATCATTATGCTGTTACAGATCGAACTATTGATTTTCAGATGGTTGGATTAAGAAAAAAGTTAGGTGATCATAGCGAATTAATAGAAACGGTTCGTGGCGTGGGTTATAGATTTAGAGATCTATGAATTCGAGAAGAGTTTCTTTATTTTGGAAAATATACTCTTCTTTCTTTGGGATTTCCTTTTTATTTTTGCTCGCTGTTGCCGCCTTAACGTTTAAATCTTTTACTACGTTTTATGAACAAAATATGCAGCTGAGCACTGTGGAGACCGTCCACAGTGCACTTTATAATTTGTATTTTGAATTATCTTTGGGTTTTTTGGGCTTACTGGTCGCCGTTGCGTTGGCGAGCTATATTATATCTGCTCGAATTAGTAAAAGTTTAGAGATGATCAAGGTTTATGCTCAAGAGGTTGCGGATGGTGATTTTAGTAAGAGAATCGACTTGAAACAGGCGACCACTTTAGAGGCTTATGAGTTGGGCCAAGCGATGAACGATATATCTGTACAACTCAAGAAGAGGTTGAAAAAGATAGTAAAACAAAAGAATCTACAGGAGTCGGTCTTTTCGAGTTTACAAGAGGGGATTATTGCTGTTGGTTTTGATAAGAATGTACTCAAGGTGAATCAAACTGCAGCGGATATTTTAAAAGTTAAAAAGTATAAAGCCAAAGGCTCTCCGCTTACTAAAATTATCAAAAATAAAGATTTACGAGCTATGATTTTAGAATCTCTTGAGAATAGCAGAGAGTATGAAATGGAAGTCTATACGGATCAGAATCAGTGTTTATTAGCCTATACACGGCCTTTAATGACGATGTCCGGTGATCGATTTGGTGTTTTGTTGGTGGTGGACGATATTACTAAGTTGAAAGAATTGGAAAATCATCGAAGTGAGTTTGTAGCTAATGTTTCCCATGAATTAAGAACTCCATTGACTTCTATTCAAGGGTTTACAGAAACTCTTTTAACTAATGACGTAGATGAAGTTCAGCAGAAAAGCTTTTTAAAAATTATTCAAGATCAGTCAGCCAGGCTCTCTACTGTATT
>JAGRAA010000501.1 GCA_020435185.1 Bdellovibrionales bacterium
TAAAAAAGCTACTCGCAAAAAGAAATAATCTATTTGTGATTGAAAAAAAAGCCCTTGGCATGCCAAGGGCTTTTTTTTTGTTTTAAGCCGTCTTTATTTTAAGAAATAAAGAAACCCTCTCAAATTCTCATTAAAAATAGTAAGTCATGGCTAAACTACCCAGAGGTCCTATTAAGAAGTCATCAACATCTAAAAGCAAATCTAACTCCAAACTTACTGATGAGCCAATATAGTCACCTTTTAATTGCACAAATTGAATACCTATTCCAGGATACAAGAAATGCTCATCAAAGGAGCCTTGCTTTTCTTGATCGTTTAAAAACTTATCTCCTAAAACAGAAGGTTTTGTTGTCGCAAAACTTCTACTGCCCTTTGCAGGGGTATACCATCTAGAATATCCCATCACAAAATAAGGTAAAAAATTAGATCCACCAATGACCTTTTTGTAGGCCGCGTGAAAGGTTTGATAACCTTCTCCAGTTCCGAAACCCACTAAAAGCCCCGACTCTGGAGTAAAATTGAACTCGAGTTGTAACCCTGCAGTTCCTGATACACCAGCTACATCAAAGCCAATACCAACTCTATTATCACGACGAAGCTCTAGTCCATTTGAATAAAATTCTTTTTTAGTATTCTCATAGATTCGTTGCGAATTAAATATCGCCGCCTGCGAATATACAGTGGCAAAGAAAACTCCTAATAAGACAATAATTCGCATAACTCCCCCATTTAAATTCGTTAGAATATCTTAGCTCGAACGCCTTCTTCTTGTAAGAACTTTCTAATCGCTTTTTCATCCAAATTCTCTAGCCTCATCACTAATTTTCTTAAAACAGAAAAAGCTTTTTGGCTGTCCTCTTCTCTGAGGTTTTTAGTAAAAAAAGCCATATCATTAATAATAGAAGCCAGATCTTTAATGATATGAGAAGTGTTCTGATCTTTCGATAACTTTTGTACCTGCACGAGTAAGCCATTTAGATTGACCACCAATTTATTTAAAGTTTCGATAGTATCTGTTATGGACACCTCGTTTTTTTCCAGCATATCGATAACTTTTCCAGCCAATCCAAAGCTTTGTGATATGAGTTGGTCGATTCGAGGAGGATTTTCACCGATAACCAGAGCATCTGGCTGAACCTTTTCAGCAGCAGCTGATCCCGGAGTTATTTCGATAAACTTTTCTCCGATCACTCCGGCTAAATTGATAAAATACTTAGAGTCTTTACGAATAGTGTCCCAAGAAGTTTTATTCACCTCTATCTTTATTAAAACTTTGATATCGTCTCGTCCTTCAATTTTTAAATTTGGGTCAAAACGTATAGACTTTACTTTCCCCACTTTGATCCCCATGACTCTTACCGGAGAACCAATATCTATACCTCCCGCAAAATCGTAAGCTATTGTTAAACTATTGGTTTGGCTGAAGGGGTTAAAAACACCTAAAATATAAGCAAATCCCACTGAAAATATCAGTGCAACAAGAAACATCAATCCAACTTTTGTCTCAGGCTTCATCAGAATTCCCTTTCCAACTGTTTTCCCTACTCTATTAATAGATTAACAAAGTATTTCTATAATAAAAATTAAAACTCTCTTACTCTATATAATACTCAATAAAAGTGTGAGAAAATATAAGATAAGAGAAAATCAAAAAAAATTATGGCCACAGAACTAGAGACCACACTATTCGTGGTCGCCAGCCCTACTCCCTCAGCCCCCGACTTACATCTAAATCCATAAAAACAAC
>JAGRAA010000502.1 GCA_020435185.1 Bdellovibrionales bacterium
ATAAAGTACTCAATGTAAGAGTAAATTCCTCGTTCAATCAAGTGAAGTACAATGTTCAAGCACAAAACAAAGATCTGGATGAAATATTGAAAGATACCGTTAAACGCATTCCGCTGATTACCCTAAACACCACGGCTCGTGGCGGATGGAATGATATTGCTTGGGGTTTTGACTCGAACCTAGGAAGCGAGCTCTCTAACGGAATTAAAAGAAATATCCAGGCTCGAATTGATGCTAAAGTAAATGCTCTCAAGGCCCAAGTTGATCAAAAAATTAAAGCTCAAAAAGATCAACTCATGGCTCAATTTAACAAAATTAAAGGTCAAGTCGATAAAGAAACCGAGAAAGCCCAAAAGCAAGTGGCTTCAGCCAAGCAACAAGCTGAAAGTGATATGAACGCAAAAAAACAAAGAGCAGAAAATTCCAAAAAGAAAGAGATCGAAGACGCTGGAAAAAAGCTATTAAAAGGCCTAGGTTTATAGTCTCTAATCTAATCTATAACCATTGGTTCATTTTCCGACTCTAAATATAAATTTGTTGTTTCTCCGTCACAGGCCTCGTTAACGTACATCAAAGTATTAAATGGGTCTGTGATAAAATTCATATTGTCTCTTAACTCAAAACCTAATTTTTTATTCTTTACCAGATAAAATAGAGAACTGTAGGGATAATAATGTGCCTTTGATACGAAACCAGCGTCTATGGGATTTCTATACACATATCTATACAAAGTTTTGTATTGGGGGAAGTTTCTTACAGGATTTATTTTAGGAAGTGTGGTGAACCTATATTTACGACTAATTGCCCCTGCCATAGCCATATTTAACATTTCTTCGAAAAATTGAAAAAAATAGGGGTCTTTCTGAACGTCATAAGAACATACCCAATGATAATGATTGCCCATCAATACTAAAGCATGTGTAAGAAGCCTATATCCTCGTTGTAATCCATTAATTTCATCGCAGAGCATGTTCCATAATAATAATTTTTCTTTGCCATCCAGATAACCTGAAACTAGCTTTCCTGTTACATGAAGCGGCAGTGTCTCATTTAAATTAAATTTAATTCTCATCCTGACTTGGTATTCAAATTCTCTACCAGGCTAAACCCTAACTCTGCCCTAGATAGACCTATAAAAAGCTGAATCTCGTCATTTATTTCGGACACTTTACCTTGATTTCGCCATGGCCTACTTCAATAAGTTCGTAAAATAGGCCACAGCCTCCGGAGAATACCAGTTTTCGCTTCCTGCCACTTTCCTGATCAACTTCATATCTGCACCAATGATAAAGGACTCCGGTAAAGCTTCTATGGCAAAGCGATTTGCGATAGTACGGTCCTGATCCCAAACAATGCTTATTGTTCTTTCTTTTTGCTGCTTCTCTGCCTTAAACGCCTTTAAAAAGTTCTTAAGATCAGCTTCATCATTATCATGAGACACCGCAAAAATAACCACATCTCCTTTAAAATGATCGACCAACTTCTGCATTGATGGGAACTCCTGGACACAGGGCTCACACCACGAAGCCCAAAAATTGAGTACAACTGGTTTGCCATTTTCACCAT
>JAGRAA010000503.1 GCA_020435185.1 Bdellovibrionales bacterium
TAAGACTATTAAAGTGTTGAAAGCTTTGAGGAGTTTGCATAGTGAGCATAGAAATTTTTGAATATAAGTCTGCAAGTGATTTTTTGGCTGAGAATGAAGAAGATTTATTAGAAAATGAATCCTTCAATAATTTAATTCTCGGCTTAGCTAATAGAATAAAATTTAACGAAAAATATGGTGAATACCCAATATTTTTATGCGCAAAAGAGGGTAATACTCCTATTGGACAAGCGATGCGCTCTCACCCGGACAAACCTTTGGCAGTGACCTTGATGCCTGAAGAGGCAACACATGAACTAGTTAATTTTATTCAAAAACGAGATATTAAAATCCAAGGGATAGTTGGGCCAATTAAAATCTGCAAAGATTTTATTAGTAGAGCTGACACTCCCAATCCAAGTCTAGAAATGCTTCAGGGTGTATACGAAGTAACAAAGATTCAAATGCCTTTGTTAGATGAAGTTTCTATGACTATAGCGACCGAAAAGGATAAGGTCGTATGCGAATCATTTATTGAAGGATTTATCAAAGATTGCTTTCCCAAAGAAAAAGAAGTTACTCAAAGAGCGAAAAAAATGTTAGACAGAAGTCTTACTGCAAAGTCCCTATTCTTGTTAAAAAACCCCCATGGTGAAACTCTATCTATGGCGTGTAAAGTAAGAGAATCTAGGAATGCTGCAACAGTGTCTTTGGTTTATACTCCTAATAAATATCGAAATAACGGATATGGAAGTATGATAACTGCTTTAGTATCAGAGTATTTGCTAAGTAACGGAAAAGATAAATGTAATCTTTTTACAGATCTTTCAAATCCAACATCAAACTCTATATACCAAAAGATTGGGTATAGGAAAATTGGAGAGAATATACATTATTCTTTTGAACAATCGTCTGATTAAGCTATTCAAATTAACCAACTAGAATTGCCATTATCCATGAAAAACTGTCATGTGAATTCGGAACTCCATACTCAAAATGTAAGTTCAAAACTTAACTTTTACAGGTAAATAAATAGCTGATTTTGTCACCACGTCAAAACGACTTTTCCAAAACTTTTTCGTTGCTCGATATATCTTTGAGCCTGACCGATCTCTTCTACAGGAAATACTCTATCGAGATTCGGGGTCACTACGTTGTTTTTCCAAAGAATAACAGCTTCTTCAAAACTTCTTTGCATCTTTAAGTTTGAAGGATCAATATCTAATATTCCAAGCCCACTCACCGTTTTATTTGTTGCCATTAAACCCAAAGGAGAAAAACGAGGCATTGCCAACCACTTCATTGCCGCAGAAAACAAATTTTTCTTTGCTCCTGTGAGAAATGTACTTCCTCCGTACATAACCAATCGACCAAAAGGTGCTAAAGAATTATAGCTTTCTGAAAACGACGCTCCTGCAATAGAATAAAAAACAACATCAAATAAACCCACATGCGTTTTTGGGTCTTCTCTATGAGAGAACATTTCAGTAACCCCCATTTGCTCTAACCTCTCATGCTTAGATTCACTAGCCGTACCATATATTTCGGCGCCAATATGCTTACTCAATTGAAGTAAAGCCAATCCCACTGAACTTCCGATTGATTTAATGAGTATCTTTTCTTGAGTTTTGAGGCGCGAAACCTCATTCACTAACAAGTTTGCAACCATGAAAGATACTGGAAAAGCCGCACCCTGCTCTACAGTCGCCCGCGAAGGAATAGAAGCAAGAAATTCGCTTCCGGTTACCACTTGCTCTGCAAATCCACCGTAATCCGGCAAATAGGCCATTACGCGATCACCTATTTTTAGATCAAACTTATTTTCAAAGGAAGAGCCCATCTCAAGCACTTGACCACACACTTCAGTGCCGTGAATCGACGGTGGACGTGGAGAACCCGCATGAAAACCCTGGCGAATCAAAATGTCGCCAAAATTAAGGCCAGAGGTTTCCACCTTAACTCTAACCTGATGTGGTTTAAGAATTGGATCAGGTACTTCGGTGATTTTTAATCGATCAATATCCCCGTAACCAGTAAGAAGAACGCCTCTCACTTATTATACCCCTCAACTATACCACTTACTATACCACTTACTATGCCACCAATTATGCGTCTAGAAGTTCCAAATTTTATTAAAATAGAAATATTCACACTTCCATTAAAACATGACTTTTTTGGGAATAGTATTACAAAGCGATCTTTGGTATAATCCTAATCTCTTCAGTTAAGTCATACCAATCCTCCAATACATCATTCCTTGAGAGAGAATTTTTGAGTTTCATCAATCCATGCCTATAGTTAGCCTTTGCGGTATCATAGGGACTTTCCATTAAGTCAGCGATTTCTTTGAAACTTAAATCTTCAAAAATTCTTAAGTAAATGGCTTCTTTTTGTTTTTGCGGAAGCCTTTCAATGGCCTGTAAAATTTGAGATTTGACGTTTGAATGATAAATTCTATTTTCTACTTTAGATCCATGAGAAAGATGAACCTTTTCTAAATTCAGCTGCCCCACTCTTTGACTTCTGAGTTTATTTTTTGCTGTATTCAATCCTATTTTAAACAACCAGCTTTTAAAACTAGACTGACCCCTGAAGGTCTCTAGTTTGGTATAAGCCTTAATAAACGTGTCTTGAACAACATCTTCTGTAAACTCCATGTCTCTCGTCATC